>JAFARM010000305.1 GCA_019245455.1 Sphingomonadaceae bacterium
CCGGCGATGAACGCCGCCTCGCCGCCGCCGGCGAAGGCGGCGGCAGCGTCGGCCAGGCTCGCCGGCCGGGAATAAGCGAAGTCACGCATCGACGCGCGCCCTGGCCATCGCCCCTGAGGACGCGTCGCCGTGCGCCGCCCCGAGCGCCGCCCCTTGCGCCCCTAGCGCCATCGCCCGCGACCCCGCGGCGATCGCCGTGACGATGTTGCGATAGCCGGTGCAGCGGCAGAGGTTGCCCTCCAGCTCGTGGGCGATCGTCGCCTCATCGACCTGCGCGCCGTGGCGGCGGACGATGTCCAATCCGGCGATGACCATGCCCGGCGTGCAGAAGCCGCACTGCAGCCCGTGGTGCTCGCGGAACGCCGCCTGCATCGGGTGGAGCGCGTCGGGCGTCGCCGCGTCGGGGCTGAGCCCCTCGATCGTCGTCACGCGCGCGCCGTCGAGCGCCACCGCGAGCACCGTGCACGCCTTCACCGCGACGCCGTCGACGAGCACGTTGCACGCGCCGCACTGGCTGGTGTCGCAGCCGACGTGGGTGCCGGTGAGGCCGAGGCCGTCGCGCAGCAACTCGACGAGGAGCGTCGCCGGCGCGAGGTCGTGGGCCGTCGTCGCACCGTTGATCGTCAGTGTCGTCGCCACGGTAAGAATCTCCCTCCGCGGTTCTCTCGACCCTCTTCTGGACTTCGACAAGGGCGCAATGCAAGATACTCGTCCCGACCCGCACCGCGTCGCCTGCCGCCGACCGGACGCCTTGCCGAAAGGTGCAGCCGCGACTTAATGACTCATCCCAAAGATAACCCTGATTTTTTCAGCCAGCACGATAATGGCGGTCAACAAGCCGATGATCGTGACGGCAGCCGAGACGATAAAACCTTTGCTCGGCAACACCTTTACCCGTTCATCAAGACGGGCGATATCAACCTTTAGGCCGGCGACGTCATTCCGGATCAGGCGAACATCGGCTTTGATGTCGACCGCATCCCGCTTGATATAATCGACGTCGGCTTCGAGCCGGGCGATACGCGCTTCCATACCGCCCGATGTGCCATCGCCGTCGCCCCCCTTCAAGTTGCGCGCTGACTGCTCATCCCGAAGCCGCGCGTGTTCCGCTTCGATGTCAATCACCAGCCTGGGGTACTCGTCCCGTGTCATCACTCGGCATTCTCACCTGCAATGAGCGTCGCCAACATCTCGTCAATTTCCTTTTCGATCAGCTCAAGCCGCTCCGTAATGTTGCTGCGCTCTTCGCCCCTGTTCAGCGAAACGTCCGCTAGTTCGCGGACACGAATCAGGGTGTAATTCTGTAGAAGGCGGGTTAGCATATAAAGTTCGAGCTTAGTCGCGGGCATAGCCGCCCGGTCGCCATCGAAACGTTCGATCAGGTCATCCTTCATAACCGATCCTCGCACGCGATTGGCACTTCGAAACCGACAAGACTTAGTCGTCAAGGCCAAGAGCGGCCTTGTACGTCGCTAGCATCGCCTCCTGCTCCTGGCGGTCATCTTTGTTCATCGCGCGCAGGCGGATGATGGCGCGCATCGTCTTGGTGTCGAAGCCGGTGCCCTTGGCCTCGGCATAGACGTCCTTGATGTCGTCGGCGACGCCCTTCTTGTCCTCTTCCAGCCGCTCGATCCGCTCGATGAACAGCCGCAGCTGCTCGGCGGAAACGTTCTCCGTCGACATTCGTGCTCCCATGCGCTTGTGCGGCGGGCGTGGTAGAAGGCTGCGTCCCGGCACGCAAGGAGATCGCCCGTGTTCGTCCCCGCAGGCTTCGCCACCGTCGCCCCATACCTCGTCGTGCGCGATGCGTCGGCGTACATCGACTTCATCGTCGCAGGGCTCGGCGGGACGCACGTCGGCAGCAGCCGCCGCCCCGACGGCACCGTGGCGAACGGTCAGGTCCGCTTCGGCGAGGGCGCGCAGGCGGCGACGGTCATGGTCGGCGAGGCATGGCCCGACTACACGCCGGGGCCGACGCACCTGTACCTGTACGTCGCCGACGCCGACGCCGCAGTCGCGCGCGCCGAGGCAGCGCGGGCCGAGGTCGTCATGCGGGCCGCCGACAGGCCCTACGGCGACCGCCAGGGCGGCGTCCGCGACCGCTGGGGCACGACCTGGTGGCTGTCGCAGCGCCTGACGCCGGAGCCGTACGCCTTCGACTAGGCGGGTTCGGCCCGGTTCTTCGCCACGCTCGCCGCCATCGCCGCCAGCTGTGCGTCGGTCGCCGGGGTCTGGTGGCGCGCCTTGTAGTCGGCGTAGGTCATGCCGTAGACCAGCTCGCGGGCGTCGTCCTTCGTCAGCGACACGCCGCGTTCGGTCGCTGCCTCCGCCAGCCAGTCGGACAGGCAGTTGCGGCAGAAGCCGCCCACACCCATCAGGTCGACGTTCTGCACGTCGGTGCGGTGGCGGAGCAGCGCCGTCAGGCGGCGGAAGGCGGCGGCTTCGATCGCCTCGCGCGCGGCGTCGGGAATCATTGCGGTCATCGGGCACGTCCCCGGTTGAGCGGCGCTTCCCGAGCGGCTAGGCGAAGTCCTAAGCGCTCAGGAGACCCGATCCGTGTTCACCCCCCGCGCCCGCCGCGTCAAGGTCCTCGCCACGCTGGGGCCGGCGTCGTCGACGCCCGAGATGATCGCGCGGCTGATCCACGCCGGGGCCGACGCCTTCCGCGTCAACATGAGCCACGGCTCGGCCGAGACCCGCGCCAGCCTGATCGCCAACATCCGCGCGCTGGAGCCCGAGATCGGCCGGCCGCTGACGATCCTCGCCGACCTGCAGGGGCCGAAGCTGCGCGTCGGCAGCTTCGCCGCGGGCAAGGTGACGCTGGCGACGGGGACGGCGTTCGTCCTCGACCTCGACGAGACGCCGGGCGACGAGCGGCGCGTCTGCCTGCCGCACAAGGAGCTGTTCGCCGCGCTTGCCGCCGACGCCCGGCTGCTGATCGACGACGGCAAGGTCGTGCTCCGCTGCACCCACGTCGCGCCCGACCGGATCACGGCGACGGTGGTGACGGGCGGGACGGTGTCGAACAACAAGGGCGTCAACGTCCCCGATGTCGTCGTACCGCTGCCCGCGCTGACGCCCAAGGACCGCGCCGACCTGGGCTTCGCGCTCGACCACGGGGCGGATTGGATCGCGCTGTCGTTCGTCCAGCGGCCGGAGGACGTGGCGGAAGCCAGGGCCCTGATCGGCGGGCGCGCCAGCCTGCTCGCCAAGATCGAGAAGCCGGCCGCCTTGGACCGCCTGCCCGAGATCCTCGAACTCGCCGACGCGGTGATGGTCGCGCGCGGCGACCTGGGTGTCGAGCTGCCGCCCGAGCAGGTGCCGCCGGCGCAGAAGCGGATCGTCGCCATGGCCCGCGCCATGGGCAAGCCGGTCGTGGTGGCGACGCAGATGCTCGAATCGATGATCCAGGCGCCGACGCCGACGCGCGCCGAGGTCAGCGGCGTGGCGACCGCGATCTACGACGGGGCGGATGCGGTCATGCTGTCGGCCGAGAGCGCGGCGGGTGCCTGGCCGGTCGAGGCGGTGGCGATGATGGATGCGATCGCGCGCACGACCGAGGGCGACGCGCAATATTACGCCCGGGTCCACTTCACCGAGACGGCGACGGCGCACACCACGGCGGATGCGATCAGCGCCGCCGCCGCCGCCATCACGCGGACGATCGCGGCCAAGGCGACGGTGTGCTTCACCATCTCCGGCTCAACCGCGCGGCGAGCAGCGCGCGAACGCGGCGGCGCGGGCCCGATCCTGTGCCTGACCCCGGCGCGGGCGACGGCACGGCGCATGGGGCTGGTGTGGGGCGTCCACGCCGTCGTCACCAAGGACGTCGCCGGCTTCGAGGAGATGGTCGCCAAGGCCAAGCGCATGGCGCTGCGCGCCAAGATCGCCGGCGGCGGCGACCTGCTCGTGCTGATCGCCGGCGTGCCCTTCTCGACGCCAGGCACGACCAACGTCGTCCACGTCGTGCGGCTGACCGGGACCGAGCTGGCGGGGCGCAGCTGACGCCTGTTGACCGCTAACATTCCGCGGCAGCGCGGCTACGGCGTCGGCGGCTTCTCGTTGAGCAGCGGGACGAGCACGCCGTTCAGCGTGTCGAGGTCCATCTCGCCGGCCTTGGCGTAGCGCAGCACGCCGGCACGATCGACGACATAGTTGGTCGGCACCGCGGTGACACCGTCGTAGCTGCCGCCGCGGATGCGTTGCGCCAGCGGAACCGCGAGGGCGGCGGCGAGCGGCTTCAGCTGGCGCACCGGCACCGAATCCTCGGTCGCGACGGCGAACATCTGGAGGCCGGTCGCCTGTAGCCGGCGATAATATGCGTCAAGCAGCGGCAGTTCGCGCCGGCACGGCACGCACCACGTCGCCCAGAAGTTGAGCAGCACCACCTGTCCGCGGAGGTCGGACAGCGCCACCTGCGTCCCGTCGAACAGGACGAGGTGGAAATCCGGCGCGGGCTCCCCGACCTTGGGCGCTCGCGCCAACGCCGGCGACGCCAGCGCCAGAGCCAGCAGCACGGCCCCGGCGGCCACCGCGGCGCGACAATGACGGCTGAGCCTCATGCCGGCGACGCTGCGCCTGATCGGCCAGTCGGTCAAGGCGGCCCGCCCGGTCGCGCCGGGCGGGCAGTGCGTCAGTTGGTCGACACGCTGCCGGAGAAGGCGGCGGGGTACAGCTTCATCATCTTCTGGCACATCGCGCTCTTGGCCATGGCGTCGGGCGTCATCGCCTTGCACTGGCTGATCCGCTTCATGTCGGCGGCAGGGATCTTGGTCATCGCGTTCGGCGACATGGCGTCGTGGCTGGCCATCGCGTCGTGCGTCGGCATGGCGTCGTGCGACGCCATCGGGCTGGTGTCGGTGCTGCTCTTCTGCGCGGTGGCGGCGGTGGCGAGCAGCGCGGCGGCGACGGCAAAGGCAATTCTCATCGTCTCTCTCCCCGTTGGTGATGCACCCCGGTGTCGGCGGGCGTCACCGCTGCCCGTTCGGCACCGGCGGCACGACCGTTACACCGCCTAGTCGCCGGTCAGGATGCGGTCGACGAGCTGCC
>JAFARM010000316.1 GCA_019245455.1 Sphingomonadaceae bacterium
CTCGGGCGCCGGCGCGGCGAGCAAATGCGTCTGCCCCGATGCGCGGTGGTAAACGGCGGTCAGCGTATCGAGCGGTTCGATCAACAAGGTCGCGCGCGGCGCAGCGCGATAGGTCGCCGCCACGGCCTCAGCCGCGCGGCATCTGCAGCGAGGCGAAGCAGGTGAAGCCGCTCGTGCCCTGCTGCAGGCGGCGGATGTAATTGGTGTACGCCTTGCTCTGGTCGTAGGTCGTGCCCGGCAGCTGCCCGCCCGCCAGCGCCGCGCGCACGTCGTCGCCCTTATACGCATGACCCGCCGCCGGGAACGCGCCCGCCGTGCCGGCCGGCACCACCGATCCATCGGCCGCGATATATTGCCCGGCACGGCCGGCGTCGGGCACCGGGATCTCGCAGGTCATCACGGACGCCTTGGTCTGCGCGAGCGCGGGCCGGATCGAGACCACCGCCGATGCCGACACCGCACCCAGCAGCAGCGCGCGCCGGGCAACCGTGCCGCCGCCCTCGCCCTGCTTGGGTTCCTCGCCGTCCATCCTGCCCGTCATAACACCTTCCGACCTTTCACAATCGTAAAGCGCTGGCAAGCGCGGCTCTGGCGTGGGCGAGGCCCGATCGTTACAGACCGGGACATGGGCGCAGGTCGGGGCAAGGTGGCGGCCATCGCGGTGGCGGTGCTGGGCGCGCTCGGCGTGCTCGTGCTGCTGCATCAGCCGCTCGCGGCGGTGGCGACGCTGGTGGCGGCGGTCTCGGCGGCGCTGCTCGGCGCGCCGACGGTCCGTCGCATCCGCGCCGCCGATACGCCCTCGACGCCGCCGACGCCGCGGATCGACGATGTGCTCGAGGCGATCGTGGAGCCCGTGCTGCTCGTGGCGCAAGGCCGCGTGACCATCGCTAACCGTGCCGCGCGGCAGCTGCTCGGCGCGCATGTGGTGGGACAGGACGTCCGGCTCGCGATCCGCCACCCTGCTGCCGCCGAGCGACTCGCCGCCCCGGCCGGGGAGGCGGCGGCCGAGCCGCTGACGCTGGTCGGCGTCGGCGGGCTCGACCAACGCTGGGAAATGCGGATCACCGACACGCCCGACGGGTACCGCGTCGTCCACCTCATCGACCAGACCGGCAACTACGCCGCCGAACGGATGCGCGTCGATTTCGTCGCCAATGCCAGCCACGAACTGCGCACCCCGCTCGCGTCGATCTTGGGTTTCATCGAGACACTGAGCGACGAGGCCGGCGACGACCCGATGATCCGCGGCCAGTTCCTGAAGGTGAGGTTCGACGAGGCGCGGCGGATGCAGCGGCTCGTCGAGGACCTGATCTCGCTCTCGCGCATCGAGGCGGAGAAATACCGACTGCCCGACCGCGCGGTCGATCTCGCCGACCTGATCGAGGAGATTCGTGCCGAGCTGAACGACACTGGCGACCCCCGTGCGTGCGACATCGTCATCGACGTCGACATGAGCGTGCCGGCGGTCAATGGCGACCGCGTGCAGCTGAGCCAGGCGCTGCACAATCTGATCGGCAACGCGATGAAATATGGCCGCGCCGGCACGCCCGTGACGGTGCGGCTGTGGCAGGACCTGTCGGGCATGGCGCGGATCAGTGTCGAGGACGAGGGCGACGGCATCCCGCCCGAGCATATCCCGCGCCTGACCGAGCGTTTCTATCGCGTCGACGCGGGCCGCAGCCGGACGCTGGGCGGGACGGGGCTCGGGCTGGCGATCGTCAAGCACATCATCGAGCGGCATCGCGGCCGGCTCGACATCGCCAGCACGCTTGGCCGGGGCACGACGGTGACCGTTTTGATGCCGTTCGCCGAGCCGCTGTCATCAGGACGAAATGAATCTGTCACACGACCGCGGGTGAGTCTATGACCCGTGCATGGGGCAGGCGGGTCATCAGCTGAACAGGAGTTCACGGATGAACCGCGCCAAGATGCTGCTCGTCGAGGACGACGCGGCGCTCGTCGAATTGCTCCTCTGGCATTTCCGCCGCGAGGAGTTCGATATCGCGCATACCGCCGATGGCGAGGAGGCGCTGCTGCTCGCCAAGGAGACAACGCCCGACATCGTGCTGCTCGACTGGATGGTCGAGGGACTGTCGGGGATCGAGGTCTGCCGGCGGCTGCGCCGGATGCCGGAAACGGCGAACGTGCCGATCATCATGCTCACCGCGCGTGGCGAGGAAGAGGACCGCGTGCGCGGGCTGGAGACGGGCGCGGACGATTACGTTACCAAGCCCTTTTCCCCGCGCGAGCTGGTCGCCCGCGTCGGCGCGGTATTGCGGCGCGTCCGGCCCGCGCTGGCGGGCGAGCAGCTGGTCTATGCCGATATCGAGATGGACACCGTCGGCCATAAGGTGCGGCGCGGCGGCGAGGTGGTGCCGCTGGGGCCGACCGAGTTCCGGCTGCTCAAGCATTTCCTCGAGCACCCCGGCTGGGTGTTCTCGCGCGAGCGGCTGCTCGACGCGGTCTGGGGCCACGACAGCGACATCGAGAGCCGCACCGTCGACGTCCACATCCGGCGCCTGAGGAAAGCGATCAACAACGGCAACCGCCCCGACATCATCCGCACGGTGCGCTCGGCGGGGTATGCACT
>JAFARM010000362.1 GCA_019245455.1 Sphingomonadaceae bacterium
CGGTGAACAGGCTCGACAGCGCCATCGAGGCGAGGCCCGCCGCCGCCGTCAGGGTGATCGTCGGGAAGAAATTCGCCCACGCCGCGCCGATCCGCGCGTTGGCGGCACGCAGCGTATATTCCGCCTGCACGACGTCGGGCCGGCGGAGCAGGATGCGGCTGTCGATCCCCGCGGGGACCGGCGCCACCGCATCGCCGACCTTCCCGATCGCCTCCGGCAGGTCGGCATCGGCGATGTCGGCCCCGACGAGCAGGCGCAGCGCGTTGCCGTCCTGCGCGACGAGCGTCGCCGCGTTCGCCCGGTCGGCGCGCGCGGTGTAGAGCGTGTTCTCGGCCTGGCGCAGGTCGGTGCGCGGGGCGATGCCGCCGGTCAGGCGGGCGCGGGTCAGGTCGACGGTCTGCTGCGCGCTCTTCTCGGTGTCGGCGGCGATGGCGAGCAGGCTCTTGTCGGCGGCGAGCGTCAACCAGGCGTTGGCGACATCGGCGACGAGCGTCAGCCGGGTGGCGCGCGCGGCGGCCGCGGTCGCCAGATACTGCTGGAACTGGGCGCGGGCGAGGCTGTGCAGCTTGCCGAACAGATCGAGTTCGAAGCTGGTGACGGCGAGCTGCGTCTGGAAAACCTGACGGGTGCCCGAGCTGATCGTGCTGCCGCCGCCGCTGCCGGTCGTGCCCGTGCCGGTCGTGCCGGTGCCGGTCGTGCCGCCAACGCCGCCCGTGCCCGCCCCACCCGTCCCACCTGTCCCGGTCCCACCTGTGCCCGTCCCACCGGTGCCCGTCGTTCCCGCGACGCCGCCGGCCGCGTTGTTCCCCGTGCTCGTCAGTCCGCCGGTGCGCGTGTAGCGGGCGACGGCGTCGAGCGTCGGCAGCAGCTGCGCGCGCTGGACGCGGTACAGCGCGCGGGCGGATTCGATGTTGGCGGCGGCGGCGGCGAGGTCCTGGTTGGTGATCAGCGCCTGGGCGATGACGCGCTGCAGACGCGGGTCGCGGAACGCCTGCCGCCAGTCGAGCGAGGGCAGCGCCGCCTCGCTCTGACGCAGGTAGGCGTCGCCGACCGGCCAGCTTGGCGGAACCTGCGGATCGGGCCGGGTATAGTGCGGGTCGAGGCTGCACGCGGCGAGCGCGGCGGTGGCGGCGAGAAGGGGCGCGCGGCGGATCATGCCGGTGCTCCCGGCGCGGGAAGCTGCGGGGGCGGCGCGGGCGCGGGGAGCGCCGGCGGGTTGGGGCCGTCGCCCGGCTTGCCGCCGCGCCCCTCCGGCGTCCCCGGCTCCCCGTCCGGTGCATCCTTCTTCCGCCGGCTGAACAGGCGGCGCACCAGCACGAAGGCGAGCGGCACGTAGAGAATCGCGAGCGCCGTCGCCGTCAGCATCCCGCCGACGACCGCGGTGCCGATGGCGATGCGGCTCTGCGCGCCGGCGCCGGTCGAGATGGCGAGCGGGATGACGCCGAAGATGAAGGCGAGGCTGGTCATGATGATCGGCCGCAGGCGCAGGCGCGCCGCCTCGAGCGCGGCGTCGAGCGGCTTCTTGCCGCCCTGCTCGGCGGCCTCGGCGAACTCGACGATCAAGATCGCGTTCTTCGCCGACAGGCCCATCGTGGTCAGCAGCCCGACCTGGAAGTAGACATCGTTGGTCAGCCCGCGGAGCGTCACCGCCAGCGTCGCCCCGACGAGGCCGAGCGGGATCACCAGCAGCACCGAGAGGGGGATCGACCAGCTTTCGTACAGCGCCGCGAGGCACAGGAAGATGACGAGGAGCGACAGCGAATAGAGCAAAGGCGTCTGCCCGCCCGACAGGCGTTCCTGGTACGACAGCGCGCTCCATTCGACGCCGACGCCTTGCTGCTTGGCGGCGAGGTCGGTCATCGTCTTCATCGCCGCCCCGGTGCTGCCGCCCGGCGCGGGCTCGCCGGCGATCTCGAACGACGGGTGGGCGTTGTAGCGCTGCAGCGTCGTCGGCGTCCGCTCCCACCGCGTGTGGGCAAAGGTCGAGAACGGCGTCATCGTGCCCTGGCTGTTGCGCACGTACCAGTTCGACAGGTCCTCGGGCCGCGCGCGGAACGGCGCGTCGCCCTGGACATAGACGCGCTTGACGCGGCCGCGATCGATGAAGTCGTTGACGTAGAGGCCGCCCCACGCGCCGGCGAGCGTCTGATCGACGTCGGCCTGGGTCAGGCCGAGCGCGCCGACCTGCTCCTGGTCGACGTCGACGGCGAGCGTCGGCACGTCGTCGAGGCCGTTCAGGCGGACCGCGGTCAGCGACGGATCGGCCTTGGCCGCGGCGACGATGGCGTCGACGCGCTGGCGGAAGGTGGCGCGGTCGAGATTGCCGGTGTTCTCGACCTCCATGGTGAAGCCGGCCGACTGGCCGAGCCCGCGCACCGGCGGCGGATTCAAGGCGGTGAACTGGGCATCGCGTAAGGACGCCAGCTTCTTGTTCGACCGCTGGACGATGGCGGCGGCGTTCTGGCCGTCGCCGGTGCGCTGATCCCACGGCTTGAAGCCGATGAAGCCGCGCGCGACGTTCTGCCCGGTGCCGGCGGTGTTCTGGCCGATGACGACGTAGACGATGTCGATCGTCTTCTGCTCGGCGGCGCGGAAATAGCGCTCGACCTGCTTGGCGATCTCGGTCGCGCGGCCCTGCGTCGCGCCCGATGGCAGGATGAACTGCAGCTGGGCGATGCCCTGGTCCTCGTTCGGCAGGAAGCCGGTCGGCAGGCGCAGGAAGCCGATGACGAGCACGGCGACGATGACGCCGTAGCCGATCAGGTACAGCAGTGGCCGGGCGATGACGCGCCCGACGGTGTCGCGGTAGCGGTCGGCGGTGCGGTTGAACCACGCGTTGAAGCGGTCGCCGAGGCGGCCCAGGCGGCCCTTCGGCTTGTCGTGGTCGCGCCGCTTCAAGAGCGCCGAGGCGAGCGCCGGCGACAGCACCAGCGCGACGGCGACCGACAGGACCATCGAGCTGATGATGGTGATGGCGAACTGGCGGTAGATGACGCCGACCGACCCGCCGAAGAAGGCCATCGGCATGAACACCGCCGACAGGACCATGGCGATGCCGATCAGCGCCGTCTGGATTTCGGCCATCGACTTGATCGTCGCGTCGCGCGGCGAGATGTCGGGTTCCTCCTCGAGCACGCGCTCGACGTTCTCGACGACGACGATGGCGTCGTCGACGAGCAGGCCGATCGCCAGGACGAGGCCGAACAGGGTCAGCGTGTTGATCGAATAGCCGAAGGCGGCGAGGATGCCGAACGTGCCGAGCAGGACGACGGGCACCGCGATCGCGGGGATCAGCGTCGCGCGCCAGCTCTGCAGGAAGACGAACATGACGATGACGACCAGCACGATCGCCTCGCCCAGCGTCTTGACCACCTCCTCGACCGACAGCTTGATGAACGCCGTGCTGTCGAGCGGGAAGGCGTATTTGTAGCCCGGCGGGAACGACTTGGCGGCGTCGGCGACCGCCGCCTTGACCAGTTCGGCGGTCTTCAGCGCGTCCGACCCCGGCGCGAGCTGGATCGCCATGCCGACCGCCGGGTGGCCGTTCAGCCGGCCGGTGTTGGTGTAGTTCTCCGCCCCCAGCTCGACGCGGGCGACGTCGCTCAGGCGGACGAGCGAGCCGTCGGCCTGCGTCTTGACGATGACCCGGCGGAACTGGTCGGCGGTGGTCAGGCGGCTGCGCTCGGTGACGATCGCCGACAGCATCTGCGACGGCGGCCCCGGCTGCGCGCCGAGCTGGCCGGCGGCGATCTGCGTGTTCTGCGCCTGGAGCGCGGTGACGATGTCGCCGGGGGTGAGCGAGAAGCTCGCCAGCTTGAACGGGTCGAGCCAGATGCGCATCGCGTACTGCGAGCCGAACACGGTATAGTCGCCGACGCCCTGGATGCGGCCGATCTGGTCCTGCAGGTTCGACACCATATAGTCGGCGACGTCGATCGACGTCGTCCTGTCGCTTTCGTCATAGAGCGCGACGACCATCAGGAAGTCGGCGTTCGACTTGGTGACGGTCAGCCCCTGCGCCTGCACCTGCTGCGGCAGGCGGGGCAGCGCCTGCTGCACCTTGTTCTGTACCTGGACCTGGGCGATGTCGGGGTTGGTCCCCTTGGTGAAGGTGACGGTCAGCGTCAGCGCGCCGGCCGAATTCGACGTCGCCTGGAAGTAGATCAGCCCGTCGATGCCGGTCAGCTGCTGCTCGATGACCTGCGTCACCGACGATTCGAGCGTCTCGGCCGACGCGCCGGGGTAGGTCGCGCGGATGTTGACCGCCGGCGGGGCGATGTCGGGATACTGCTCGATCGGCAGCGACAGGACGCCGCCGATGCCCGCCAGCATGACGATGATCGCCAGGACCCAGGCGAAGATCGGCCGGTCGATGAAGACTTTCGAGATCATCTAGCGAGGCGCGCCGCCGCTGCCGCCAGTGGCCCGGTGCTGCCGTTGCCGCTACTGCTGCTGTCGCTCGTGCCGCCGCTTGGGCTCTGCCGCGATCCCGCCGGCACCGGATGCACCGGTTGGCCCGGCTTGACCTTGTTGGCGCCCTCGACGACGACCTCGTCGCCGGCCTTCAGGCCCTTCGTCACCAGCCAGCGGTCGCCGACGGTGCGGTCGACGACGACGTCGCGGCTGGCGACGGTGAAGCCGGTGCGCGGCGGCGGCTTGGCCCCGTGCCGGCCGCTGTGGCCACTGCCCGGCGCGCCGCCGCTGTCACTGCCGCTGCTCCCCCCGCCGCCGCTCCCGGCGCTGCTGCTGCCGCCGCCCGTCTTCGCCGCGTTCTCCGCCTCGGGCGTGCCGTCGCGGACGATGACCAGCGCCGTCGCATTGCCGCGCGGATCGCGGGCGATGCCCGCCTGGGGCGCGAGGATCGCGTTCTCGACCGTCTGCTGGCTCAGCCGGGCGCGGACGAACATTCCCGGCAGCAGCACGCCGTGCGGGTTGGGGAAGCGCGCGCGCAGCGTCACCGTGCCGGTGTTCGGGTCGACCATCGCCTCGGCGAACTCGACGCGGCCGACCGCGCCATAGTCGCTGCCGTCGGCGAGCTGGAGCGTCACGGTCGCCGACGACGCCTGTCGCCCGCCGCTCGACAGCGCGCGACGCAGGGCGAGCAGGTCAGCCGACGACTGCTGGATGTCGACGAAGATCGGGTCCAGTCGCTGGATCGTCGTC
>JAFARM010000025.1 GCA_019245455.1 Sphingomonadaceae bacterium
CCCGCCGACTTCGGCGAGGGGCTGGCGTGGATCGGCGAATGGCGCGGCGACGTGCCCCGCCTGGTCACGCGCGCCCGCGCGGCGCTCGAAGCGCTCGCTGCTCACCCGCGCTGCGACGGGCGGCTGGCGGCGATCGGCTTCTGCTTCGGCGGCGCGGTGATCCTCGAGCTTGCCCGCGCCGGCACGCCGGGAATGGTTGCGGGCGTCAGCTTCCACGGCGCGCTGCAGACGACGACCAAGGTTGCGCCCGGCGCGATCACGGCGAAACTGCTCGTCTGCCACGGGGCCGAGGACCCGATGGCCGACTATGGCGTGCTCGGCGCCTTCCTCGGCGAGATGCGCGAGGCCGGGGCCGACTGCCAGACGATCGCCTACACCGGCGTCGTCCACAGCTTCACCAACGAGGCGCAGGACGGCAGCTTCAACCCGGCGCTGAAGTTCAACGCGGCCGCCAACCGGCGCTCGTGGCGGGCGATGGCGGCGCATTTTGAGGAAGTGTTCGGGTAAATCCCTCTCCCCTTGAGGGAGAGGGACAGCCGCCGCAGGCGGCAGGGTGAGGGCACGTCGCCGACTCACCCTCACCCGGGCGGCTGCGCCGCCGTCCCTCTCCCTCAAGGGGAGAGGGAGAAGGTCAGAGCCCCTCCGCCTCGACCCAGTGGGCCTGCGCCAGCCGGCGCGCCACGGTCCACACCTGTGTCCGAATGTCGGGCACCGCGACGATCTCCCAGAACGCCCCGCGCGTCATCGGCCCCAGCGCGAACAGCCGCGGGTGCGCCTGCCCATTCGCCCCGACCAGCCGCGACTGCGCGTCGACGTCGAGGCCGAGCCGCTGGGCGTCGGCCCGGGCGTGGCCGCTCTCGATCAGGCTTTTCAGCGCTGGCTCGGTCGAGCGGGCGAGGTCGCCCTGCGGCCCGGTGCAGTTGACGATGCGGCGGACGTGCAAGGTCGCGTCGGCGTCCGCGCCGCGCGGGCGGTAGGTGACGTCGACGCCGCTGCCGCGCGGGGTATAGGCGCGCGGCTTGCCGCCGACGATCTCCAGCCGCCCGGCGGCCATCATCGCCTCGATCCGCGCCGCGACCTGCGGCGCGAGGCGGTGGCGGTGGACGTCCCACCATGGGCGGAGGTGGCGCAGGAAGCGGCTGCGCTGGTCCTCGGTCGCCGACAGCCACAGGCCCTGCGTGAACGGCCGCAGCTCGTCGACCGCGGCGCGCCAGCCGAGCCGGTCGGCACGGGAGCGGACTTCGGCGAGGAGCGCGCTCGCCACCGTCGCCGGCTTCTCGTTGCGGTCCCCCGGCGGCCCTGGCGCGACGTGCGGGCGCGGCAGCAGGCCCCGGCGGGACAGCGCGACGATGCGCCCGGCGAACCCGGCGGCGTCGAGCGACAGCGCGACATCGACCATGGTCAGTCCGGTGCCGACGAGCAGCACCGTGTCGTCGGCGGTCAGCCCCTCGACCACCCCCGGGTCCCACGGGTCGGGCGCATAGACGTCGCCGGGCAGGGCTGCGGGATCGAGCCCCGGCGGCGGGTGCGGCGGCAGGTTGCCGACCGCGACGACGAGCGCATCGACGCGCAGCCGCTCGCCGCCGGCGAGGCCGACGGTCACGGCATCGTCGCCGACCGCGGCGCTGACCGCCTCGTCCTGAACCAGCCGCAACCGCTCGCCGGCCCGCGCCGCCGAGCGTTCGAGCAGCTCGCCGAGATACTCGCCGTACTGCTTGCGCTGGACGAAGCTGCCGCCGTCGCCCAGCCCCCGCGCCGCGCACCAGTCGGCGAAGTGCGCCGGCCGGTCGCTGAGCGCGCTCATGTTGCCGGCGCGGACGTTCAGGAGGTGCGACGGGTGCGGCGCGGTGTACGCCGTCCCCCGCCCGAACACCGGTCGCCGCTCGATCAGCGTCGCGTGCGGCCCGGCGTGGCGCAGGATGTTGATCGCGAGCAACGAGCCGGAGAAGCCCGCGCCGACGATGGCGACCGATTTGTAGATCATGCGGCCAGCGCGACGCGCGCAGAGGGCGCGCGCCCCCACCCCGACCCTCCCCGCTCTCCGCTTCGCGGGGGGGGAGGGAGAAGAAGGTGCCTCCCTCCCCCCTCGATGCGCAGCATCGGAGAGCGGGGAGGGACGTGGGGGCACGGCGCAGCCGCGGCGCCGTCAGAGCGGCCCATGCGTCATCCGGGGCAGCACGTGCCGGGCGAACAGGTCCGCTTCCGCCGCGTGCGGGTAGCCGGACAGGATGAACGCCTCGATGCCCATCGCCGCATAGGCGTTGAGCTTGGCCAGCACCTGGTCGGGGTCGCCGACGATGGCCGCCCCGCAGCCCGAGCGGGCGCGGCCGATGCCGGTCCACAGGTTGTCCTCGACATAGCCTTCGTTGCCTGCCGCTTCGCGCAGCTCGGCCTGGCGGCGGACGCCTTCGCTCGTCGCGTCGAGCGACTTGGCGCGGATGGCGTCGCCGGTCGCCGCGTCGAGCTTCGACAGCAGGCGCGAGGCAGCGTCGCGTGCCTCGGCCTCGGTGTCGCGGACGACGACGTGGACGCGGTAGCCGAACCTGAGGCGACGGCCGTGCGCCTCCGCGCGCGACCGCATATCGTCGATGATCGCCTGGACCGTCGGCATGGTGTCGGGCCACATCAGGTAGACGTCGGCCGCCTTGGCCGCCGCCTCGCGCGCGTCGGGGCTGAGGCCACCGAAGTAGAGCGGGGGGCACTTGCCCGACAGCGTCGTCACGCCGGGCGGGTCGACCTCGAAGCGGTAGTGCTCGCTGTCGACCTTCGTCCGCTCGCCGCCGAGCAGGGACTTCAGCGCCAGCATGACCTCGGTCGTGCGGGCGTAGCGCGGGGCGGACGCCAGCGTCTCGCCGGGAATGTCGCTGCTGATGATGTTTACCGTCAGCCGCGGTACGTCCGTGCCCGGCACCAGCCCGAGGATGCGATCGAGCGTCGCGATCTGGCGCGCCAGCTGCGGCGGCCACGCCTCGCCGACGCGAACCGCCATCAGCAGGCGGATGCGGCGGGTGAGAACGGCGATCGCCGCAGCGAAGGCCGTGGTGTCGATGCCGAGCGCATAGCCGGACGGCAGCAGGATGTTGTCGAACCCGCCGCTTTCGGCCTGCAGGACGATGTCGCGGCAATGCTCCCAGCTCGACTTCAGCTTCGGGTCGGGGACGCCCAGGAACTCATAGTCGTCGTCGCACAGGGCGGAGAACCAGCTGACTTCGGGGCCGGCGGAGGGGGTCATGGCAGCCGCTCCCCAAGGCTCGCCTCGAGGATGGCGTACCACTCGGCCCGCTCGAAGCGGACCTTGAAGGCGTCGGCCGCCTCGCGGATGCGCGCCGGGTTCTGGCTGCCGACGATCGGGATCGGCTTCGACGGGTGCGCCATGATCCAGGCGTAGGCGACGGCCGAGCGCGACACGCCGTACTTCGCGGCGTGGGCATCGAGCGCGGCACGCACCGCCGTCGTCCGGTCGTCGGCGGCATCGTCGCCGCCCAGCCGCCCCTGCCCGAGCGGCGACCAGGCGAGCACCGCGAGCCCATACTTCATCGCCCGGTCGAGCGTGCCGTCGGACAGCGGCGCGGTCGCGAGCGGCGAGAACTCCGGCTGCGTCGAGGCGAGCGGGATGTTGAGATAGCTCTTGAGCACCGCCGTCTGCGCCGGGGTGTAGTTCGACACGCCGACCGAGACGATCTTGCCCTGCAGCACCAGCTCCTCGAGCGTCGCGGCGATCTCGGCGGGGTGGGCGAGCACGTCGGGGCGGTGGATCTGCCACAGGTCGATGCGGTCGGTGCCGAGCCGCTTGAGCGACGCGTCGACCGCCTGCACGAGATACTCGGGCGACGAGTCGTAGGGGACGCCGAGGCGGATGCCGCCCTTCGACGCCAGCACCATCCGGTCGCGCAGCTCCGGCGCCTCGGCGAACACGCGGCCGAGCAGCGCTTCGGCCGCACCAAAACCGCCGGGCGCGTCGGCGCCGTAGATGTCGGCGGTGTCGAACAGGATGATCCCCGCCTCGAACGCCGCCTCGACCCCCTCGCGGGCGGCGCGGACGTCGTCGTCATTGGCGAAGCGCCACATCCCCCACGCGATCGGGCTGACGAGCATCCCGGACTTGCCGAGCAGGCGCGGTTCGGGGCTAAGGATGATTTCGGTCATGGTGCGACCGTGTGGCACAGAGAGAATGAGAATGGGAGACACGATCCGCTGGGGCATCGTCGGCACCGGCATGATGGCGATCGAGCACATCGCCAACCTCAAGCTGACGCCCGGCAGCGTCGTCACCGCGCTGGTCGACCCCGAGCCCCAGTCGATTGCGCGGGCCGAGGCGGCGGTCGGCGGTGAGGCGCGAGTGTTCGATTCGCCGGCGGCGCTGGCGGCGAGCGGGACGGTCGACGCGGTCCTCGTCGCCTCGCCCAACTTCACCCACCACGCCGTGCTGCAGCCGCTGCTCGACGCCCGCCTCCACATCCTGTGCGAGAAGCCGCTGGCGACGACGCTCGCCGACGCGCAGGACATCGCGCGGCGGGTCGAGGGGTACGATCGCGTCTTCTGGACGGGCATGGAGTACCGCTTCATGCCGCCCGCGGCCGAGTTCGTGCGCCAGGTTCACGGCGGCCGCGTCGGGGCGCTTCGGATGCTGTCGATCCGCGAGCACCGCTTCCCGTTCCTGGTCAAGGTCGGCGACTGGAACCGGTTCAGCCGCAACACCGGCGGGACGATGGTCGAGAAGTGCTGCCATTTCTTCGACCTGATGCGGCTGATCGTGAGGAGCGAGCCGGTGCGCGTCTTCTGTTCGGGCGGGGCCGACGTCAACCACCGCGACGAGACCTATAACGGCGAGACGCCCGACATCATCGACAACAGCTTCACCACCGTCGACTTCGCCAACGGGGTGCGGGCGATGCTCGACCTGTCGATGTTCGCCGACGGCGCCGAGAACCAGGAGGAGATCGTCGCCGTCGGCCACGAAGCGCGGCTCGACTGCCTGATCCCCGCGGGCGAGATCGTCTTCGCCCCGCGCGTCGGCTTCATGATCCCCAAGCGCGTCGAGCGCAGCCATGTCGGCGTCGACCCCGCCGCGCTCGCGGCCGGGCAGCACCACGGCGCGACCTTCCACCAGCACGCCGCCTTCGCTCGCGCCGTCCGGGGCGAGGGGCCGGTGATGGTCACCGCCGACGACGGCCTGCGCGCGGTGGCGATGGGGCTGGCGGCGGAGACCAGCGCGCGGGAGAAGCGGGTGGTGGAGATGAGCGAACTGGGGTTCTGACCCCGTTCCTCCCCGGAACGGGGAGGGGGACCACTCGCCTTCTTCAGGCGAATGGTGGAGGGGCCGGCCGCCACGCGACGACAGCGCGTCGCGCCGCGAGCGCCCCCTCCGTCACCGCTTCGCGGTGCCACCTCCCCGTTCCGGGGAGGATCTGAGTGTGACACTTGTGTAACACTGTCGCTGCAACATCCGCTTCGCCGCATCGCACAATTGCTTTGGCGACGCCGCCGCGCCAAAGCGCCAGACGAGACCAGGCCGGCAGGGCGCTCGCCCGCAGCCGCCGGTCATGGGGAGGATCACATGAACCTGCGCCCGCTTCTGCTCGCCGGCATCGCGCTCGTCACGGGCGGCATCGCCGCGGCGCAGACCGCGCCCGTGCCGCCGCAGAACGAGGGACCGGGCGCGGCGGCGGGCGCCGACGAGGCACCGGCCGACATCGTCGTCACCGCGCAGAAGCGCAGCGAGCGCCTGCAGGAGGTGCCGGTCGCCGTCTCCGTCGTCAGCGGCGACACGCTGGCGAACCAGGGCAAGGTCAGCCTGGAGGGCGCGCAGTACCTCGTGCCGACCTTGAACTTCCTGAAGTCGGGGACGACGCTCAACCAGTCGCTTTTCCTGCGCGGCGTCGGCACCGCCACCTTCTCGATCGCCGGCGAGCCGTCGGTGTCGACCGTCCTCGACGGCGTCGTCTTCAGCCGCTCGGGGGAGGCGTTCAGCGACCTCGTCGACATCGAGCGGCTGGAGGTGCTGCGTGGGCCGCAGGGGACGCTGTTCGGCAAGAACGCGAGCGCAGGCGTCATCAACATCGTCTCGGTCAAGCCGGGCGACACGCTCGGCGGCTATGTCGAGGGCGGCTGGTACGGTGGCAACGGCGACGAATACCGCGTCCGCGCGGCGATCGACCTGCCGCTGTCGAAGGCGATCCGCGCGCGCCTGACCGGCTTCTACGACGACTATGACGGCAACATCTTCAACGTCGCGCCGAACGTCAACCGGCGGGTCAACGGCTTCAAGCACTACGGCTTCCGCGGCATCGTTGTCGGCGACGTCAACGAGCGGGTCAAGCTGACCTTCATCGCCGACTATCACAGGAACAACGACGACTGCTGCGCGGAGATCATCGCTGGGCCACCGCGCTTCACCAGCGGCGCGACGGCGGGGCAGATCAACACGGCCAACCTGGCGCTGATCCAGACCGTGCTGCCGACGTTGCAGGGAGCGGATACGCGGACGATCGACCAGAACCTCGTCACCCACACCGACGAGACCGGCTACGGCTTTTCGCTCCAGGCCGATGTCGACGCAGGCAGCGTGACCTTCACCTCGATCTCGTCCTACCGCAACTATGCCAATACCGAGACGCGCGACGGCGACTGGCTGCCGCAGGCCTATGTCGGCATCCAGCAGCTCCACGACTTCGGCCCGCAGACCGGCTACACGTGGACGCAGGAATTCCGCCTGACCTCGCCGACCAAGGGGTTCCTGACCTATGTCGCCGGCTTCTTCTTCTCCGACGCCAAGTCGGAGCGCGTCTTCACGCGCAACGACCAGGTTTGCGGGCTGGCACCGGGTGCCGTGGCCCCCGCGGGCGTGCTCATCCCCTGCTCGAGCCCCTTGGCCGGGCCGTCAACCTTCCCGACCGGCACCGCCGACTTCGGCTCGAACTTCCGCAACATCGCCCTGTTCGGCCAGGCGACGCTGCACATCACCCCCCGCTTCCGCCTAATCGGCGGCGCGCGGTTCACCGTCGACCAGCTCGACGTGTTCCACAGCCGCGTCACCCCGCTCGCCGGGCCGGGCATCGGCGGCAACTTCGATTCGGGCGTCAACAACAACGGCCTTGGCGGCGGCGTTTCGAACGGCATTCCGTTCACCGCCCGCGCCAACAACACCAACATCAGCGGCAAGGCTGGCGTGCAATACGATTTCAGCCACGACAGCACAGCTTACGCGACCTATTCGCGCGGCTACAAGGGACCGGCGTTCAACATCTTCTACAATCTCAGCTACACAGGCACCAACCGCATCGCGCCCGAGGATTCCGACGCCTATGAGGTCGGGCTGAAGAACACTTTCTTCGGCGGCAAGCTGACGCTCAACCTCGCCGGCTATTACGCCGAGTACCACAACTTCCAGGCGAACAACCCCGACGTGGTGAACGGCGTCGTCACCACGCGCTTCACCAACGCCGGCGAGGTGTCGACCCGCGGCGGCGAGGCCGACCTGCTGTACCGGCCGATCCGCGACCTCAGCATCTCGGGCGGCGTCGCCTATACCGACGCGCACGTCGACGCCTTCCTCATCCCGCAGGGCAACAACAACGGGGTCATCCCTTCGGGCACGCCGCTCGGCTTCGCACCGAAGTGGAAGGGCGACCTCGGCATCGACTATCGCATCCGCACGCGCCTGCCGGTCGACTTCCAGCTCGGTGCGCAGGGGTCGTACCAGTCGAGCGAGCTGTCGCTGTTCGTCGCCAACGCCGTCGATCGCGCGGCGGGCACGATCCCGGCCTACGGCCTCGTCAACCTGACCGCGTCGGTGCTCGACCAGAAGGACCGCTACAAGCTGACCTTCACCGTCCGGAACGTCGGCGACGAGCATATCATCGCCGCGATCGCCAACGGCGGCGTGCTGGGGTCGTACCGTTATCAGATCCCGCGCGACGCCGACCGCTACTACGGCGTTATCGGGCGGGTGAATTTCTGACCTTCGATCCTCCCCGCCCCGCGGGGAGGGAACCGCGCGGCTTCTTCAGCCGCGGAGTGTGAGGGTCAGATCGAGAGGCCGCAGCCCTCGCACGCCCCCCGTCGCGCGAAAGCACGCCACCTCTCCGCGAGCGGGGCGGATCAGCCGTGCGCCGGGCGGATCACCGGCAGCAGCGCCTGCACCCACGCCAGCGCCGCGAGATAGGCGACCGCGACGATCGCCAGCATCGGCAGATAGCCGTGACCATGGGCCAGGCTCCACCCGGCGAAACTGATCATCGCCGCCCCGCCAAGATTGCCGGCGACGGCGCTGACGCCGACCACGGTCGCCACCCGATCGACCGGCACGACGTCGGCCGCCAGCCCGAACAGGTTGGTCGCAAACCCCTGATGCGCGAACAGGCCGACGCCGACGATCGCCGCCGCCGACCAGGCTCCCGGTGCCGTCAGCGCGAGCGGCAGCGGCAGGATCAGCAGCGCGTAGAACAGCATCGACACCTTGCGTGCCCGGTCGCTGCTCCAGCCCCGCCGCAACAGCGCCGGGAAGGCGAGCCCTGAGGTCAGCGCGCCGGCGGCGGCAAAGGTGTAGACCAAGGCCGTCGGCCCGCCGAGCGTCGCCTGGCTCATGCCGAAAACATGGGCGAAAAAGTCGGGCAGGAAGAACAGCAGGAACCACCAGCCGCAATCGCTGCTCAGCTTGGCCCCGACGATCGCCCAGGTCCGCCGGTCGGCGAGCAGCGCGCGCCAGTCCGTTGCGATGTGCTCGGCGCGCCGGGCGGGCGGGACCCGATCGGGCACGGCGTCGATCGGCACCAGCCGACGCGTGCCGGCAATCCAGCCGATCAGCCAGACGAACCCCAGACCGCCGGTGACGACGAACGCCGCCTGCCAGCCGAACGCCAGCGCCAGCGGCGGGATCAGCAGCGGCGTCAGGATCGCGCCGATATTGGGGGCGGTGTTGCCGAGGCCAAGGGCGAACGAGCGCTCGGCGACCGGGAGGTAGGTCGCCGCCGACTTGACCACCGCCGGCGTGCCGACCGTCTCGGCGGCGGCCAGCACGACGCGGGCGACGACGAACTGGCCGATGGTCGCGGCCAGCGCATGAGCGATGCCCGCGGCACTCCAGACCCCGACACCCCAGCCGAGCGCGCGCCGCACGCCGACGCGGTCGACGATCCAGCCGACGACGACGAAGGCGACGGCACCGGCCACCTGGAAGGCGGTGCCGAGCGTCGCATAGTCCTGCTCGCCCCAGTGGAACCGCGCCTGCAGCGTCGGCTTGAGCAGCGCCAGCACCTGCCGGTCGACGTAATTGAGGGCGATGGCGACGAACAGCAGCGCGATCAGGAGCCTTCGCCGCGCCGCGTCGTCCATGCCGCCTCCCTGGTCCTGCTTGGCAACAGTGGCGGTCCCGCCCACCCCGGTCAATGCGGGGGTTCGCGACGCCCTGCCGGCGCGCTAGCATCGAGCCCTGATGATCGCGCGTCGAACCCTGCTTTGCGCTGCCGCCGCGCTGCCCTTTGCCGCCTGCCGGCGGACGCCGCCGCTGCGGATCGGTTATCAGAACAATGGCCTGCTGCTCGCCGCCAAAGCGCGCGGCGCGGTCGAGGCGGCGCTCCGCCCGGTGCCGGTCGCGTGGGCGCTGTTCCCGTCCGGGCCGCCGCTGCTCGAGGCGTTGAGCGTCGGCGGCGCACTAAGCGGCGTCGACGTCGGCGGCACCGGCGACACGCCGCCGATCTTCGCGCAGGCCGCTGGCGCGCGCATCGTCTATATCGCCGCGCAGCCGGTCAGCGGCACCGCCGCGGCGATCGTCGTGCCGCGTCGATCGCGCCTGCGCACCGCCGCCGACCTTCGCGGCGCGAAGCTTGCCTTCACCCGCGGTTCGTCGGCGCAGGCGTTCGTCCGCGCTGCGCTGGCGACGGTGGGACTGGGCTTGGACGACGTCAGCGCGGTCAACCTGACGCCGGTGCAGGCGCGGCTGGCGTTCGCCGCCGGGGCGATCGACGCCTGGGCGATCTGGGATCCGTTCCTCGCCGCCGCCGAGGTCGAGCTCGGGGCGCGCGTCCTCGTCGCCGGCGCGGGTCTGGCGCGGAGCACCTCGTTCGTGCTCGCCAACGCCGACGCCGCGCGGGCGCACCCCGATCTGATCATGGCCACGCTCGATGCGCTGGTGGAAACGGGACGGTGGGCAGCGGCGCACCGGAACGACCTCGCAGCGCTGATCGCCGGCAGCGGCGTTCCCGCGGCCGTCGCCAGCCGCATTGCCGCGCGCCAGGAGCTTGGCCTGGTGCCGCTGACGCCAGCGATCGTCGCCGCACAGCAGCACATTGCCGATACCCTGTTCGCCGATCACCAGCTGCCGGGGCCGGTCGCCGTCGCGCCGGCGATGTGGCACGGTTGGACACCGCATCCCGGGGAGCGCGATAAATCGCGCTGACGGTTGGCCCGCGACGCCGATCCAGGCATTATGCTGCAGCGCACAACAGAATCGGACCTGCCGATGCCTCGCCCTGCCCGCACGCGTCCCGGCCCCGTCGATGACCGACTGAGCGACCTCACCGCGGCCTTCGTCAATCCGGGCGCGCTGCGGATGCGGACGTTCGTTCCGGGAGCGCTGCCGGCCGGGGCACCGCTGGTCGTCGTCCTCCACGGCTGCACGCAGACGGCCGCCGGCTATGACCGTGCGGCGGGCTGGTCGGCGCTGGCGACGCGGCTCGGCTTCGCCCTGCTGTTCCCCGAGCAGGTGCCGGCCAACAACCCGAACCGGTGCTTCACCTGGTTCGAGGCGGCCGACACGCGGCGTGGGTCGGGCGAGGTCGCGTCGATCGCCGCGGCGGTTGGGGCGATGGTCCGGCTGCACCGGTTGGACGGCGCCCGCGTCTTTGTCACCGGCCTGTCGGCGGGCGGGGCGATGGCCAACGCGCTTCTCGCCGCCTATCCGGACGTCTTTGCCGGCGGCGCGATCATCGCCGGACTGCCGGTCGGCAGCGCCGCGGGCGTGGCGGAGGCGCTCACGGCGATGGCACAGCCGGCGGCGCTGACGGGGCCGGCGCTCGGCGACCGCGTGCGCGGGGCGTCGGGCTTCGCCGGCCCGTGGCCCCGCGTCGCCGTCTGGCACGGGGGCGACGACCGCACGGTCAGCCGGCTGAACGGCCTCGCGGTCGCCGAGCAATGGGCCGACGTCCACGGCGCGACGCGGCACGGCGACGGCGACCGCATCGTCTGGCGCAACGCCGTCGGCGTCCCCGTCGTCGAGTTCAACGAGGTGCGCGGCATGGGCCACGGCACGCCGATCGACAGCCGCGTCGGCGACGCCCCGGCACCGTTCATGCTCGACGTCGGCATCGCCAGCAGCGCACGCATCGCCGCCTTCTGGGGATTGGGCGACGCCCCCGCCACCGCCGTTCCCCGTCCTGCACGGCACGCGCCCGCCGCCGCCCGGCCGTCGCGGCCAGCGCGCCCGACGCCCGCCCGCGCCGCCAAGCCGCTCGACATCGGTCGGATGATCGGCGACGCGATGCGCGCCGCCGGGCTGATGAAGTAGGTGCGCTTGGCCGCGCGGCAGGGTACTGGGCGGCATGGCTGATCCCGCCGTCGCCACGCCGCCGATCCCCGTCGTCGAGACGGCGCGCCTGCGCCTGCGCGGCCATGTCCCCGGCGACCTCGATGCGGCAACCGCGATGTGGGCCGACCGGGCGGTGACGCGCTTCACCGGCAACCGCGCCTTCACCCGCGAGGAGACGTGGGCGCGGCTGCTCCGCTACACCGGCAACTGGTGCTGGTTCGGCTACGGCTTCTGGGCAGTCGAGGAGATCGAGACGAACGCCTATGTCGGCCAGCTCGGCATCGCCGAGTTCGCCCGCGAGACGACGCCGCCGCTCGGCGACCTGCCCGAGGTCGGCTGGTCGTTCGTCGTCGCCGCGCACGGCCGCGGCTTCGCCAGCGAGGGGGTGCGGGCGGCGCTCGCCTGGGCCGACGCCAACATCGCGGCGGCGCGGACGATGTGCCTGATCGATCCCGCCAACGTCGCCTCGATCCGCGTCGCCCGCCGCTGCGGCTTCGTCGAGGTCGCGCCTGTCGTCTACAAGGGCAGCCGCTCGCTCCGTTTCGAGCGGCAGCGCGGCGCTTAAGGCGCGAAGTCGATCGGCCCCTCGACCTCGGCAAGCCCGGCGAGGAACTGGTCGACGCACGCCTCCCAGCGGAAATGGTGGGCGTAGGCGGCGCAGTCGGTGGGATCGGCGGCAAGGGCGGCGGCGACGGCGCGGGCGAGGTCGGTGTCGACCGCGCCGACCGGAGCGGTCCAGCCGGGAACGGTGCCGCGTCCGTCGGCACCGACGATGTCGAGCGGTCCGGCAACGGGAAAGCCCGCGACCGGCAGTCCGCTTGCCAGCGCCTCGATCATCACCAGCCCGAAGGTATCGGTCAGCGACGGGAAGACGAAGGCGTCGGCCCCCGAATAGGCGCGCGCCAGCTCGACGCCGGCGAGCGCGCCGAGAAAGCGAGCGCCGGGAAAGCGCGCCTTCATCGCCGCCAGCGCCGGGCCGTCGCCGACGACGACCTTGCTGCCGGGAAGGTCGGCCGACAGGAACGCCTCGATGTTCTTCTCGACCGCGACGCGCCCGACCGACAGCAGGATCGGCCGCGGCAGCCCGGCGTAGGCGGCGGGCGGTTCCAGGCCGGGGCGGAACAGGGCGAGGTCGACGCCGCGCGACCACAGCCGCGTCCGCGTCAGCCCGTGCTCCGCCAGTTCGGCCGCCAGCCGCGGCGTCGCCACCAGGATGTTGCGCGCATCGGCGTGGAAGCGGGCGAGCACGCGCCAGAAGTACGCCGGCGCGATGCCCGTCCGCGCCGCGACATAGTCGGGGAAGCGCGTGTGGAAGCTGGTCGTGAACGGCACGCCGCGCTTGCGGCACCAGCCGCGCGCCAGCCAGCCGAGCGGCCCTTCGGTCGCGATATGCACCGCCTCGGGCCGGAAGCCGGCGATCATTGCGCCGACGCGGTACGGCGTCGTCAGCGCCAGGCGGATTTCGGCATAGGTCGGCATCGGCACCGACAGGAACTTGTCGGGCGTGATCGTCTGGACGACGTGCCCGCGCGCCTCGAGGTGCGCGACCGTCGTCGTCAGCGTCCGGACGACGCCGTTGACCTGCGGCGTCCACGCGTCGGAGACGAGGGTCAGGCGCATCCCCGGCCCCCGCTGCGCGCCCGAGTCGCGACGTGTCCCTCGGCGAACGCGCCGCCGGAAGTTGACGAAGGTCGCGCCATGTCGGACCCGCCCCCCTCCCCGGCGAAGCTCCGAGCCGGGCGGGTGGACACAGGGCGAGGATCAGGAACGTTCATCGACGCGACGCTGGCGGATCGGCGGCGTGTAGGACAGTTTTTTCTCGCCAGGCCGGCAACCGCTGCTCAGACCAGCTCGAGCTCCGGCTCCGCCGCCACGCCGCGCGCGGCGACGCGCTTGGCCCAGTCGACGATCTCCATCCGGCCGCTGGCGTGCTCGACGAGCGCGGTGCAGCTTTCGACCCAGTCGCCGTCGTTGTAGTACGTGACGTCGCCGAACTGGCGCACCTCGGCCGAGTGGATGTGGCCGCACACCACGCCGTCGACGCCGCGTTCGGCGGCGGCATGGGCGACCGCCTCCTCGAAGCGGCTGATGAAGGCGACGGCGTTCTTGACGCGCTTCTTCAGATGCGCCGACAGCGACCAATAAGGCAGATGGAAGGCGCGGCGGACGCGGTTGAAGCCGATGTTGAGCTTCAGCAGCGCGGCATAGGCATAGTCGCCGAGGAAGGCGAGCCACTTGGCATAGAGCACGACGCCGTCGAACTCGTCGCCGTGGAGCACGAGCAGCCGGCGACCGTCGGCGGTGACGTGGATCGTTTCCGGCACGACATCGACCCCGCCGAAGCTGAGGCCCGTATAGTCGCGCAGCACCTCGTCGTGATTGCCGGGCACATAGACGACGCGCGTCCCCTTGTTGGCGAGCTTCAGGACGCGGCGGACGATGTCGTTGTGGCGCGGCGGCCAGTACCAGCCCCGCTTCAGCCGCCAGCCGTCGATGATGTCGCCGACGAGGTACAGCGTTTCGGGCTGGATGCTCTTGAGGAAATCGAGCAGCAGGTCGGCGTTGCAGCCGCTGGTGCCGAGGTGGGTGTCGGAGATCCACACCGTCCGGTAGCGCAGCTTGCGCTTGGGGGCGCCGTCGTCGTCGTCGTGGCCCCACGCCGTCGGCGGGACCGCGGCGCGGGCGGCGGCGACCGAGGGGAAGCCGGCCAGGGCGGTCAGAGGCTGGGTCGCCATCGCGCAGTCTCGCGAAGTAAATGCTCGTTCCCTACTACATCTAGTCTGTGACGCTTTGGCGACACTGTGGATTGCGTTCACCACGACGCTTCTTATCTCTGGCGAAACAAGCGGAGGCATCCATGATCACCGTTCGCCCCTCGGCCGCGCGCGGCCCGACGCGCATCGGCTGGCTCGACAGCCGGCACAGCTTCAGCTTCGGCGACTATTACGATCCCGCGCACATGGGCTTCGGGCCGCTGCGCGTGATCAACGAGGACCGGGTCGCCGCCGGCGCCGGCTTCGGCGCGCACGGCCATGCCGACATGGAAATCCTGTCGTACGTCGTCAGCGGCGCCCTCGCCCACCAGGACAGCCTCGGCAATGGCGAGACGATCCGCCCGGGCGAAATCCAGCGGATGACCGCCGGCACCGGCGTCCGCCACGCCGAGATGAACCCGAGCACGACCGACCCGGTCCATTTCCTGCAGATCTGGATCGAACCCGAGCGCCGCGGCCTTGCGCCGGGCTATGAGCAGGTGACGCTGCCCCCGCCCGCGCCCGGCGCGCTGACCCTGCTCGCCGCGCGCGAGCGGCACGACGGCGCGGTCGTCGTTCACCAGGACACGGCGCTTTACCGGGCGACGCCGGGCGACAGTGCACCGGTCGACATCGCGCTCGCCGCGGGCCGACGGGCGTGGCTGCAGGTCGTCCGCGGCGCGGTCGCGGCGAACGGCACGGCGCTTGACGAAGGCGACGGCGCGGCCGTGACCGGCGAGGCGGCGCTACGGCTGGAAGGCGACGCGGAGGTGCTCGTCTTCGACCTGCCGTGACGGGCGGGCAACGATCGG
>JAFARM010000319.1 GCA_019245455.1 Sphingomonadaceae bacterium
GGACGTCGACCAATTCGTGAATTGTGTCCGATACCTTTCGCCGGCGTTCGGGGGCATCAACCTCGAGGACATCAAGGCGCCGGAATGCTTCATGATCGAGCAGCGGCTGCGCGAGCTGTTGCCGATCCCGGTGTTCCACGATGATCAGCACGGCACCGCGATCGTCGCGGTCGCCGGCCTGATCAACGCGCTCCACCTGACCGGGCGGCGGGCGGAGGACGTGAAGATGGTGGTCAACGGCGCCGGCGCGAGCGCCATCGCCTGCACCGAGCTGATCAAGCAGCTGGGCGTCCGCCACGTGCTCATGTGCGACACCAAGGGCGTCATCTACCAGGGCCGCACGTCGGGCATGAACCAGTGGAAGTCGGCCCACGCCGCCGTCACCGACGCGCGGACGCTCGAGGAGGCGATGGTCGGGGCCGACCTGTTCCTCGGATTGAGCCAGAAGGGCGCGGTCAGCCGGGCGATGGTCGCCTCGATGGCACCGAACCCGATCATCTTCGCCATGGCCAATCCCGACCCCGAGATCACGCCCGAGGAGGTCGCCGCCGTCCGCAGCGACGCCATCGTCGCCACCGGGCGCAGCGACTATCCGAACCAGGTCAACAATGTGCTCTGCTTCCCCTACCTGTTCCGCGGCGCGCTCGACGTGCGGGCCGTGGCGATCAACGAGGAGATGAAGCTCGCCGCCGCGCACGCGCTCGCCGACCTCGCGCGGCAGCAGGTGCCCGACGAGGTGGCGGCGGCGTACGGCGGCAAGGCCAAGACCTTCGGCCGCGACTATATCATCCCCGCTCCCTTCGACCCGCGGCTGATCGAGAACATCCCCGTCGCCGTCGCCAAGGCGGCGATGGCGTCGGGTGTCGCCAAGAAGCCGTTCTTCGACGAGGCGGCGTACCGGCTTCAGCTTCGCAGCCGCCTCAACCCGACCAACGCCGTCCTCGCCGGCAGCTTCGAGGCAGCGCGCGCCCACCCCAAGCGCGTCGTCTTCGCCGAGGGCGAGCAGGAGATCGTGCTCCGCGCCGCCGTCAGCTTCCACGCCAACGGCTACGGCGAGCCGGTGCTGATCGGGCGCGAGGAGCCGGTGCGCGCCGGCCTCGCCCGGATCGGCGCCGACCCGGCCGCCTTCCGCATCCACAACAGCGCCAACAGCGACCTCGTGCCGGCCATGGTCGAGACGCTCTACCGCCGGCTGCAGCGCCGCGGCCACCTGCTCCGCGATGTCGAGCGGATGGTCAACCACGAGCGCAACATCTTCGGCGCGCTGATGCTCGAGATGGGCGAGGCGGACGCGATGGTGACCGGCATCACGCGCAACTTCGCGACGACCTTCCGCCAGGTCCGTCACGTCCTCGACCCGGCACCCGGCCATACGCCTTTCGGCATCCATATGTACGTCGGGCGGTCGGAGACGATCTTCATCGCCGACACCACGGTCCACGAGCGGCCGACCGCCGAGCAGGTCGCCGACATCGCCATGCAGACCGCCGCCGTCGCGCGGCGGCTGGGGCAGGAGCCGCGCGTCGCCTTCCTGTCCTACTCCAACTTCGGCAACCCGCCCGGCGAGTTCCTGCAGCACACGCGCGACGCCATTGCCCTGCTCGACGCGCGGCAGGTCGGGTTCGAGTATGAGGGCGAGATGTCACCCGACGTCGCGCTCAGTCCGCGCATGGCCAGCCGCTATCCATTCTCGCGCCTTTCCGCCCCGGCCAACGTGCTCGTCATGCCGGGGCTGCAGTCGGCGAACATCTCGGCCAAGCTATTGAAGGAGCTGGGCGACGGGCGGATGATCGGGCCGCTGCTGATGGGCATGGGCCGCGCCGTGCAGATCGCGCCGATGACGAGCGGCGCGAGCGAGATCGTGACGATGGCCGTGCTCGCGGCGTCGGGCGTGGTGCGGTGACGGCGGAGGCGGAGCCGAACCCGCCTGCGCCGGTCGCGCCGCCGCCGATCGCGCCTCCCATCGTCCTGATCCACGGGATGTGGTCGACGCCGGCGGCGTTCGCCGGGCTGCGGCGGCGGCTCGAGGCGGCGGGGTATACGACCCACGCGCCGGCGCTGCCGTTCCACGACCGCGCGCCCGACGCGCCGCCGCCGGCCGAGCTCGGGGCGCTCGGGCTGGAGGACTATATCGCCTTCCTGGCGAACGAGATCGCGGCGCTGCCGGGACCGGTCATTGTCGCCGGGCACAGCCTGGGCGGCTTCCTGGCGCAGGCGGTGGCGGCACGCGTCGGGGCGGCGGGGCTGATGCTGTTCGCGCCCGCGGCGACGGCGGCGACGAGCGTGCCGGGCCTCGCCCCGCTGCGCACCATGGCGCGCGTGGTGACGCGGAACGGCTGGTGGCGGCAGCCGACGAAGATCGACGCCGCCTCGGCGCGCTGGGGCATCTACAACGAGGTGCCGGCCGAGATCGCCGAGGCGGAGATCGCCGCGCTCGTCTGGGATTCGGGACGCGTCCTCTACGAGATGGCGCTGCCGTTTCTCGCCAAGGCCCCGGCGTTCGCCGTCGACTACGCGCGGCTGACGATGCCGGCGCTGGTCGTCGTCGGCGGCCGCGACCGCATTACCCCGGCGGCGATCGCGCGGGCGACGGCGCGGCGGCTGGTGCAGGTCGACTATGAGGAGCTGCCGCACGTCGGCCACTGGCTGTGGTGGGGCGAAGTCGAGGCGCGCGTCGGCGAAGTCGCCGTGGCGTGGCTCGCCCGCCACTTCCCGCCGACGCTGTGGGACGCGCCTTAAGCTGCCGCCTCGAGCAGCTTCGCCCGCCGCCGCGCGACGCTCGAGCCGAGGCCCAAGGCCTCGCGGTACTTGGCGACGGTGCGTCGGGCGATGTCGAAGCCTTCGGCCTGGAGCAGGTCGACGAGCTTGTCGTCGCTCAAGGGCGCGGCGGCCGGCTCGGCGGCGATCAGGCGGGCGATGCGGTTCTTGACCGCCAGCGCCGAGGCCGCCTCGCCACCGTCGGTCGCGGCGATGCCGCTGGTGAAGAAGTATTTCAGTTCGAACAGCCCGCGCTCGCACTGCAGATACTTGTTCGAGGTGACGCGGCTGACGGTCGATTCGTGCATCCCGATCGCCTCGGCGATGGCACGCAGGGTCAGCGGCTTCAGCTGCTCGACGCCATGTTCGAAGAACGCCTCCTGCTGGCGGACGAGCTCGGTCGCCACCTTGACGATCGTCCGCGCCCGCTGGTCGAGCGCACGCACGAGCCAGTTGGCGCTCGCCAGCGCGTCCGACAGGAACGACTTCGCCGCGCGCGTCGCGGCCTTGCCGCCGTGCGGGGCGGCGGCAGCGAGGCGGGCGTGGTAGCGCCGGTCGACGAGGACGCGCGGCAGGGTGGCGGCGTTCAGCTCGACGACCCAGCCGCCGCCGCGCGCGCGGTGGACGAGGACGTCGGCGACGACCGCCTGCGCCGTGCCGCTGCCGTACTTCAGCCCGGGCTTGGGGTTATAGCCGCGCAGCTCACGGATCATGTCGGTCAGGTCCTCCTGATCGACGTCGCAGAGCCGCCGCAGGCTCGCCATGTCGCCGCGCGCCACCAGGTCGAGGTTGTCGAGCAGCGCCGCCATGCACGGGTCGAGCCGGTCGGCCTCCGCCGCCTGCGCCGCGAGGCATTCGGCTAGCGTGCGCGCGCCGCAGCCGACGGGGTCGAAGCGGCGGATGACGGCGAGCACCGCCTCGACGCGCGCCGGCGTCGTGTCGAGCCGGCTGGCGACGTCGGCGGCGGCGTCGGCGGGCAGGTAACCGGCGTCGTCGATCTGCTCGATCAGGTGGCCGGCGATCAGCCGTTCGACCGGATCGGCGAAGGCGGCGGCGGCCTGTTCGGCCAGCACGTCGGCGAGCGTCTCGCCGGCCGCGGCGACGGCGTCGAAGTCGATGCCCTCGCCGTCGCCGGCCCCGCTGCCGCTGCTGCCGGCCCCGCCGGCAACCGGGCCGTCGGCGACCGAATCGGTCGGGCCGTCATGGTGGAAGGTTTCCGCGGCATAATCGGCGTCGAGCGGGGCGTCCGCGGCGGCGTTTCCGGCGGCGATCAGTTCGTCGGTGCCTGCCGTCTCGGCCGCGGCCGCGACGGGCGCCGCGACTTCCTCGCCGCCGCCGTCGAGCAGCGGGTTCTTCTCCATCTCGGCGGCGATGAACGCCTCCAGCTCGACGTTGGTCAGCGCCAGCAGCTTGATCGCCTGCTGCAGCTGGACGGTCATGACCAGCGACTGCGACTGGCGCAGCTCGAGGCGCGGACCGAGGGTCACTTGCCCTGCTCCCTCCCCCCCCGTGAGCGAAGCGAACGGAGAGCGGGGAGGGTTGGGGTGGGGGCGCACGGCTCAATCGCTCGGCCCGAGTTCCCCCACCCCGGCACTCCCCGCTCTCTGGCGCTGCGCGCCAGGGGGGGAGGGAGCAGCGCGGTCACAGCGAGAACCCCTCGCCCAGATACACCCGCCGCACCGTCTCGTCGGCGACGAGCGCCTCGGGCGTGCCCTCGAACAGGACGCGGCCATCGTAGATGATGCAGGCGCGATCGACGATCTCCAGCGTCTCGCGGACATTGTGGTCGGTGATGAGGACGCCGATGTCGCGCGCGCGGAGGTCGACGACGAGGCCGCGGATGTCGGCGATCGAAATCGGGTCGATGCCGGCGAACGGTTCGTCGAGCAGCATGATCGACGGCTTGGCGGCGAGCGCGCGGGCGATCTCGCAGCGCCGCCGCTCGCCGCCCGACAGCGCCATCGCCGGCGCATCGCGCAGGCGGGCGATGTGGAACTCGTCGAGCAGCTGCTCGAGCCGCTCCTGCCGCACCTTCCGGTCCGGCTCCGCGACTTCGAGCACCGCCATGATGTTCTGGGCGACCGTCATACCGCGGAAGATCGACGTCTCCTGTGGCAGATAGCCGAGGCCCAGGATGGCGCGGCGGTACATAGGAAGGCCGGTAATGTCCTGCCCATCGAGCAGAATACGGCCATGGTCGGGCTTCACCAGGCCCATGACCGAATAGAA
>JAFARM010000205.1 GCA_019245455.1 Sphingomonadaceae bacterium
AGCAGGCGCTGCGGTCGCCGCGGCGCGCGCGACCTCTTCACGTCCACGCAATCGCAGTCCGGGCACGCTGAGCGTCACCAGACCCGACAGAACGAACAGCACGGCGCTGATCGGGAAGAGCCCGAGAATAGCGTCGGCGAAGCTGGCGCGAATCGCCGCCCCGGTTGCCGCCACCACGACCGGATCGGTCACGCCGCGCCTGGCGAGCGTCGCCGCCAGCGCCGGCCGATCCATCGCCAACACCTGCGCCCGGCTGAGATCGACCGTCGTGTCGGTGGCGAGCACCGGCGCGCGCCGCGGCAGATCGGCCGCGAGCGCGTTGGTCAGGATTGCGCCGAACAGGGCGACACCGATGGTCGAGCCGATCTGGCGAAAAAATTGCGCGCTCGCCGTCGCCACGCCGATCCGAGGCGGCGGCACCGCGCTCTGGATCGCCAGCGTGAACATACCCTGCGCCGGACCCAGCGCCAGCCCGAGGAGGGCCAGCCGCCAGAGCAGGCCAGCACGCGACGTGTCCTGGTCGACAGCGAGCATCAGCGCGACGGCAACCAGGGTCAGCACCGCTCCGGCAATCAGGATCGGCTTGTACTGCTTCGTCCGGCTCGTCACCTGCCCCGCCGCCACCGAGCCGATGAGGATACCGCCCATCAGCGGCAGCAAAGCAAAGCCGCTGTCGGTCGCGCTGACCCCGCGCGCGACCTGCAGGTAGAGCGGGAGGAACATGACCAGCCCGGTAAAGGCGATATTGATGACGAACAGCGCGAGGTTGCCGCGGGCGAAAACCGGTACGGCGAACAGGCTCAGCGGGACGACGGCGTGGTCCTTTCCGCGCGAGGTCACGATCAGAAGCGCAAGGGCGGTCGCCGCGCCGCCCAGCATGAGGAGGATCGTCGGCGACCCCCAGGCGAACTGGTGCCCGCCCCAGGACAGCGCCAGCAACAGCGGCACGAAGGCGGCGACGAGCAGCGCCGCGCCGCTCCAGTCGATCCGCCGCTCGCTCCCCGTCTGCGCTCCGGTGTTGGGCATCCGCGCGAACAGGATCCACAGCGCGATCGCGCCCAGCGGCAGGTTGACGTAGAATACGAAACGCCAGCCGCTGACCAGATGACTGGCGAGAACGATCGTCGCGTGCTCGGTGAGCGCGCCGCCGATCACCGGGCCGGCGACGCTGGCGAAGCCGAACATCGCCCCGAACAGGCCGACGTAGCGGCCGCGCTCGGCCGGCGGCACGATGTCGGCGACCGCCGCGAAGGCCCCCGTCGTCAGCGCGCCGGCACCGATCCCCTGCAGCGCCCGGCAGACGATCAGCTGGTTCATGCCGTCGCCGACGATCGGCAGCGCGCCGAATTCGCCGGCGAGACCGCACAGAATCGACCCCAGAAGGAAGACGACGACCCCGAAGATCAGCAGCGGCCGCCGCCCGTAGAGGTCGCCGAGCTTGCCATAGATCGGCACGACGACGGTCGAGGCGAGGAGATAGGCTGTCCCGACCCAGGCGATCCGCTCGAGCCCCTTCAGCTCGGCGATGATGCGCGGCATCGCCGTCGACACGATCGTCTGGTCGAGCGCGGACAGGAGCAGGACGATCAGGACGGCCGCAAGCGTCAGGCGGCGGGAGGGAGCGGCTGTCATAGCCGGCGATTAGCAGTAGAAGCACAGGCGAACCACCCGCCGCGTCGATGCGTTCGGCACGGCGGAGCAAGGACAAGCGGAGATGCCCGTGACCGAACTCGTCTTCGACCCCATTGCCTTCGCCTGGGCCGTCGCCGGCCTCGTCGTCGGCCTGATCATCGGCCGCATCGCCTTCGGCGGCCGTCGCCGCGTGGTGTCGGTCGCCGACACCGCCGCGCTCAACGCCGCCCGCGCCGACGCCGACGCCCGCGGCCGCGAACTCGCCGCGGCGCAGGCGGCGATGCGGCCCTTGGCCGACGAGGTCGACCGGCTGAAGCGCGAGCTTGCCCGCGCCCGGCGGCCGGTGCAGACGCCGCTGCCGCTTGCGGCCGAGACTCCGGCCGTTGCTCCTCATGTCGAGCCGACACCTGCGGTCGCCGGAGCCGGGCCGGTCGTCGTCGGCGACGCCGCGCCCGCCGTCACCGATGTCCGCCAGCTGAAGGGGGTCGGCGACAAGTTCGCCGCCGCGCTCGCCGCCATCGGCCTGACCAGCGTCGACCGCATCGCCCGCCTGAACCCCGAGGAAGCGAGCGAGGCCGATACCAGGCTGGGCAGCTTCAACGGCCGCATCGCGCGCGACCAGCTCGTCGACCAGTGCATCCTGCTCGATGAGGGCCGGACGACCGAGTACGAAGCGCGCTTCGGCAAGATCGGCGGGCCGGTGCTGGTCTGAGTTCCTCCCCGGAACGGGGAGGTGGCACGCCGAAGGCGTGACGGAGGGGTCGCTCGCCGCACCCTGCGGTTCGGGGCTCGTGGAGGCCGGCCCCTCCACCACGCCGCCGAAGGAGCAGCGCGGTCCCCCTCCCGGTTCCAGGGCGGAACCTAACCCTTCAACGCCGCCTGCGCCGCCGCCAGCCGGGCGATCGGCACCCGGTAGGGCGAGCAGCTGACATAATCGAGGCCGAGCCCCTCGCAGAAGGCGATGCTCGCCGGGTCGCCGCCATGCTCGCCGCAGATGCCGAGCTTGAGGCCGGGCTTCGCCGCCCGTCCGCGCTCGGCGGCGAGCCCGATCAGCTCGCCGACGCCGTCGACGTCGATCGACACGAACGGGTCGCGCGGATAGATTCCCTGCTCGACATAGACAGTCAGGAACTTGGCCGCGTCGTCGCGGCTGATGCCGAGCGCGGTCTGGGTCAAGTCGTTGGTTCCGAACGAGAAAAAGTCGGCCTGCGCCGCGATCTCCTTCGCCCGGATGGCAGCGCGCGGCAGCTCGATCATCGTGCCGACGAGGTAGTCGAACGTGTGCCCCTTCTCGGCGAACACCGCCTTGGCTTCGGCGTCGATCGCGGCGCGGGTGATCTCCAGCTCGCGCGGCGTCGCCACCAGCGGCACCATGACCTCGGGCACCACCGCCCGGCCGCTGTCGCGCGCGACATCGACCGCCGCCTCGAAGATGGCCCGCGCCTGCATCGCGTAGATTTCGGGATAGGTGATGCCCAGCCGGCAGCCGCGGTGGCCGAGCATCGGGTTGAACTCGTGCAGCTCGGCGACGCGGCGCTTGAGCGCGTCCACCGACAGGCCGACGGCGCTCGCCACGTCGGCGAACTCGGCCTCGGCGTGCGGCAGGAATTCGTGGAGCGGCGGATCGAGCAGGCGGATCGTCACCGGCAGCCCGGCCATGATGGTGAAGATCGCGGCGAAGTCGGCGCGCTGTTCGGGCAGCAGGACGGCCAGCGCCTTGCGCCGCCCCGCCTCGTCCTCGGCGAGGATCATCTGGCGGACGGCGGTGATGCGGCTCGCTTCGAAGAACATATGCTCGGTGCGGCACAGGCCGATGCCCTCGGCACCGAACTGGCGGGCGGTGCGGCAGTCGGTCGGCGTCTCGGCGTTGGTGCGGACCTTCATCCGGCGATAGGTGTCGGCCCATTCCATCAGCCGGCCGAAGTCGCCGTGCAGCTCGGGCTCGACCGTCGGCACCGAGCCTGCCATGACCTCGCCGGTCGAGCCGTCGATGGTCAGCACGTCGCCCTCGGCGATGACTCGGCCGCCGACGCGCGCCGTGCGGCTCTTGAGATCGACCGCCAGCGCGCCCGCGCCCGACACGCACGGGCGGCCCATGCCGCGGGCGACGACCGCGGCGTGGCTGGTCATGCCGCCGCGCGCGGTCAGGATGCCCTTGGCGGCGACCATGCCGTGGATATCCTCCGGGCTGGTCTCGGTGCGGACGAGGATGACGTCGTCGCCCAGCCCAGCGCGGCGCTCGGCGGTTTCCGAGTCGAACACCGCCACGCCCGACGCCGCCCCCGGCGAGGCGGGCAGGCCCTTGGTCAGCACGTCGCGCGGCGCGTTCGGATCGAGCGTCGGGTGGAGCAGCTGGTCGAGCGCGGCGGCGTCGACGCGCAGCACCGCCTGCTGCGGCGTGATCAGCCCCTCGCCCGCCATGTCGACCGCGGTCTTCAGCGCCGCCTTGGCCGTGCGCTTGGCCGATCGTGTCTGCAGCATCCACAATTTGCCCTGCTGCACCGTGAACTCGATGTCCTGCATATCGCGGTAGTGGCGTTCGAGCAGGTCGAAGACGCGGGCGAGCTCGGCGAAGACCGCCGGCATCGCCTCCTCCATCGACGCCGCCTTGGCGCCGGCTGCCTCGCGGGCGCGGCGGGTCAGGTACTGCGGCGTGCGGATGCCGGCGACAACGTCCTCGCCCTGGGCATTGATCAGGAACTCGCCGTAATGGGCGCGCTCGCCGGTCGAGGGGTCGCGGGTGAAGGCGACGCCCGTCGCCGAAGTCGGCCCCATGTTGCCGAAGACCATCGCCTGGACGGTGACGGCGGTGCCCCAGCTTTCGGGGATGTCGTTGATGCGGCGATAGACGCGCGCGCGCTCCGACCGCCACGAGCCGAACACCGCGCCGATCGCGCCCCACAGCTGGGCGTGGACGTCCTGCGGGAAGGGGCGGCCGAGCTCGCCCTCCACCTTGGCGAGATAGTCGCGGGTCAGGCCCTTCAAGTCGTCGGCGGTCAGCTCGGTGTCGAGCGTGACGCCGCGGTCCTCCTTCAGGATCTCGAGCGCGTCCTCGAACAGGTAATGGTCGAGCCCCAGGACGACGTCGGCGTACATCTGGATGAAGCGGCGGTAGCTGTCCCAGGCGAAGCGCGCGTCGCCGCTGACCTTGGCCAGCCCCTCAACGGTCGCGTCGTTGAGGCCGAGGTTCAGGACCGTATCCATCATGCCCGGCATCGACACCCGCGCTCCGGAACGGACGGACACCAGCAGCGGGTTCGCCGAGTCGCCGAAGCGGACGCCGCCGACCGTCTGCTCAATGTGGGCGATACCGGCGGCGACCTCGGCCTTCAGGCTATCGGGGAAGGTCTCGCCGCTGTCATAATAGACTTGGCACATCGAGGTCGCGATGGTGAAGCCCGGCGGCACCGGCAGGCCGATCGAGGCCATTTCGGCGAGGTTGGCACCCTTGCCGCCGAGCAGGTTCTTCATCCCCGCGTCGCCGTCCGCCGTGCCGCCGCCGAAGCGGAAGACGGCGCGGCTATCGGCGGCGGCGGGGGCAGTGGCCATGGGCGTCAAATCCAGCGAAGTTCACGAAGTTCACACCCGTGCATATTGTTTCCCCTCACCCCTCCAGCTTCGAGAAGTCGGCGACGGTGTGGACGGCGGACCGCAGCCGCGCGAGCAGCGCCAGCCGGTTCCGCCGCACCTCCTGCTCGTGCGCATTGACGGTGACGTGCTCGAAGAAGGCGTCGACCACCGGCCGCAGCCGGGCGAGCGCGGTCATCGCTTGCGTGAAGTCCTCGCTCGCCACGGCGGCCGCAGTCTCCGGCACGGCGGCATCGAGCGCGGCGGCGAGCGCCGCTTCGGCTGGCTCGGTCAGCAGGCCAGTATCGACCTCGTCGAGGTTGATGTCCGGTGTCTTGCCCCGTTCGATGCGCACGATGTTTGCCCCCCGGCGATACCCGGCAAGCAGACTAGCGCCATCGGGGGTCTGTAGGACAGCCTGAAGTGCTTTCGCGCGCGAAACAAGCCGAACGAGGTCGTCCTCGCCGCCGAGGGAGAACACCGCGTCGATGACATCGGGGCGGATGCCGGCTTCGCGTTGCTGGACTTTGAGGCGGTCGGCGAAAAAATCCACAGCGGATCGCGCGGTTCTCGCCCCGAGGATTGCCTCAGCGCGCTGCAACGTTGGCTGAGGCCCGAGAGGAACTTCGGTCAGGAGTGTATCACCGTAGTAGGTTACGAAGTAACCAGCCTCCGTCGTTTCAAAACGATAGTTCGGGTCGTCGCCATCCCTGATGATGGGAACTTCTGACGCGTCGATTGCGCTGACTACCCACAAACGCAAGGCGGAAGTCGCATAGCTGAACAATGTGCGCCAAGACACGCGCAAATGGTTTTGCACGATGATGCGTACGATACCCAAGGCGGCGCGACGCAGAGCAAAAGGGTCGCGTGAGCCCGTGGGATATTCTTGGATGCCAAAGAAAGCGACTAAGGTATCCAGCTTATCCGCCAGCGCCACCGCCACCGTCACCGGCGCGGTCGGCACCTCGTCGCTCGGGCCGACGGGCTTGTAGTGGTCGCGGATCGCGGCGGCGACTTGGGGATCGAGCCCTTCCGCCAGCGCGAGGTGGCCGCCGGCGATGCCCTGGACTTCGGGGAACTCGCCGACGGTGGCGCTGACGAGGTCGGCCTTGCACAGGCGGGCGGCGGTTTCGGCGAGGGCGGCGAGATCCTCCCCGGAACGGGGAGGGGGACCATCGCCCCTTCCGGCGATGGTGGAGGGGCCGGTCGCCACGGGCACGCCGTTCGTCGCGGGGAGAGCGGCCCCTCCGTCACCGCTGCGCGGTGCCACCTCCCCGTTCCGGGGAGGAGCGATGGCCCCCGACTCCACCAGCCAGCGCGCGAGCTTCGCCACGCGCTCGACCTTGTCGGCGACCGTGCCCAGCTTCTCGTGGAAGACGATGTCCTTCAGCTTCGGCAGCCGGTCCTCGAGCCGCACCGCCCGGTCGGCGTCCCAGAAGAAGCGCGCGTCGGCCAGCCGCGCCGCCAGCACTTTGGCGTTGCCGCGGACGATGTGGCCGCTCGCGTCGGGCAGGTTGGCGACCGCGACGAAGGCGGGCGCGAGCTTTCCTTCGGCATCAGCGAGCGCGAAATACTTCTGGTTGGTCCGCAGGGGCAGCTGGAGGACCTCGCGCGGCACGTCGAGGAAGGCGGGGTCGAAGCGGCCGAGCAGCGGCACCGACCACTCGGTCAGGCCGGCGTTCTCGGCGACGAGGCCGGCGTCGGGGATGAGCGTCAGGCGGGCGGCGGCGGCAACGGCTTCGGCCTCGCGGACGATG
>JAFARM010000271.1 GCA_019245455.1 Sphingomonadaceae bacterium
CGCTCTACGGCAATGCCGGCGCGGCGGTGTTCCAGGTCAAGGCCGGCGACGCCAACCTGCCCGCACTCGTCGAGCTGTTCGGCCACGTCTGGCGCGAGCCGTTCATGGTCCAGAAGTTCCTCCCCGACGTCAGCGCGGGAGACAAGCGCATCGTGCTCATCGACGGCGTCGCCACCGGAGCGATCAACCGGCGGCCGAAGGCGGGCGAAATCCGCTCGAACCTCGCCGCCGGGGGGGCGGCCGAGGCGGCGGTGCTGACGCCGCGCGAGGCCGAAATCTGTGCGACGATCGGCCCAGAGCTGAAGCGCCGCGGGCTGGTGTTCGTCGGCATCGACGTCATCGGCGGCTATCTGACCGAGATCAACGTCACGTCGCCAACGGGGATCGTTGCCATCGACCGCTTCAACGGGACCGACACGGCCGGCGCGATCTGGGACGCGATCGAGGCGCGGGTGGGGTAGATATCGCCGACGTGGGCCGGCGTGGAATAGACCGACACCTGGCTGCCACCACAACAACCGGGGTCATGCTGGCGAGGGCCAGCATCCACGGTCCGGCAAGACGCCCGCCCCGTCGTCTCGCACCACCGTGGATGCTGGCCTTCGCCAGCATGACGGCGGCGGGGTGGGATGCTCGGCTCTCGCCAGCATGACGGGGGGTGGACAGCCCGGCCCCGCCAGCAGAACGGCAGAATGGCACTTCGGTCGCAAAGCCTGGTCGCCGGCACGCCGATGGGCGATCGATCGGTCGGCACCACCCCCCATCGTCATCCCCGCGAAAGCGGGGACCCATCTCCTGCGGCGTTGATCAAAGGCGACCGGCCGCGAGTGACGGATCGCGCGGGAGACGGGTTCCCGCTCTCGCGGGAATGACAGGAAGAGGAACGGGCGCAGGCCGCCTCGGCGGACCTGCAAGCCGGCCCCGTCGCCGCGGAGCCGCAGACCTGCCTCGACGCCGGCCGCTGCGGCAACGCCCGCGCGCCTGCCTCGGCGCAGGCCGGGGTCGGACGGGCTCGGCAAGCGTATCCCGCCGCCCGCCGGCCGGCACGCCGCGTCCGGGATCAGCCGACGATCGCTGCGCGCGGCCGGCCGACCCCTGGCCGCGGCCTATTTCAGGTGCTGTGCCAGATACTTGTTCATCTCGAACATCGTGCACTTGTCGCGGCCGAACACCTTCTTCAATTTGTCGTCGGCCAGAATCTCGCGCTTGTCCTTGGGGTTCTGCAGGTCGTGCTTGCGGATATAGTCCCACACCTTGCTGACCACCTGGCCGCGCGGCAGCATATCCTTGCCGACGATCTCGGCGAGCTCGGGCGACGGCGTCAGCGGCTTTTGCAGCGCGTCCATCTTCTTGCCCGGCTTGGGTTCGGTCGCGGCCTTGGCCTTGGCCGTCGTCTTGCCTTCGCCCGCGCTCTTCGCCGCCTTCGTCGCCGGCGCGGCCTTGGGTTTGGCGGTCTTCGGTGTCGTCGCCATTGCTTTCGTCTCCCCTTGTCCCCTGTCGGACCCTGCTGCAACCCGCCGTCGTTGGCGTTGTTTCAGGCCGTGAACCTTAGTCCTTTTGCAGCTCTAGGCAATCGGCCGTGCGGCGAAGCGGCGTCAGCGGCAGACCGCACCCGCCGCGTCAGCGGCAGACCGCGATCGCATCGGGCAGCGCGCGCGGTTCGAAGACGGCGAGATACACGCCCTGCCCGATCGCCCGGCCGCCGGTCCGGGCATAGCCGATCGCCCCCAGCTCGCACGCCAGCAGCGCCGGCGGCGTGCCGTGGTTCAGCGTCGGCCGGTCGGCATCGACGATGGCGATGCGCCCGCCGACCTTCAGGCTCCGCCGCAGCCGCCACAGCAGCGCATAGGGCTGGGTGATCTCGTGGTACATATGGACCATCAGCACGACGTCGACGCTGCCGGGGTCGAGCGGCACGGCGTCGGCCGCGCCGAGCAGCGGCGTCACATTGCGAAAGCGCCGGACGCGCCGCGCCAGCTTCGCCACCGTCGCCGCGTCGATGTCCTCGGCGATGACGCGGCCGCGCGGACCGACGGCGCGCGACAGCGGCGGCTCGTAATAGCCCTCGCCCGCGCCGATGTCGGCGACCGTCCGCCCGGCGAGCAGCCCCAGCGCGGCAAGCACCGTCCGCGCTTCGCCGGCGTCGTTGCGCGCGGCTTCGTTCGACCAGCGGTCGGACACGATCGGCGCGACCGGCCGCGCCGGGGCTGGGAAGACCGGCTCGCGCGGGGGTGCCGCCCCGCCGAGCGCCACGCCGGCGGCGGCGAGGACGACGATCGCCCTCACCGCGGGGCGATCACCATCAGCATCTGGCGCCCCTCCATCTTGGGCAGCTGCTCGACCTTGGCATAGTCGATGGCGTCGTCGCGCACTCGCTCCAAGAGCGCCAGACCGAGCTCGCCGTGGCTCAGCTCGCGGCCGCGGAAGCGCAGGGTCAGCTTGACCTTGTCGCCCTCCTCGATGAAGCGCTGCACCGCCTTCATCTTCGTGTCGTAGTCGTGATCGTCGATGTTCGGACGCATCTTGATCTCCTTGATCTCCTGCGTCTTCTGGTTCTTGCGGGCGGCGGCGGCCTTTTTCTGCGCCTCGTACTTGAACTTGCCGACATCGAGGATCTTGCACACCGGCGGGTCGGCCCCCGGCGACACCTCGACCAGGTTCAACCCGGCCTCGTGCGCGGTGGCGATCGCTTCGCGGGTGTAGAGGACGCCCAGGTTCTCGCCGTCCTGGTCGATCACGCGCACCTTGGGCACGGTGATGAATTCGTCGTAGCGCGGGCCGTTCATCGGCGCGGGCGTGTTCTGCATTCGGCGCGGGGGCGGTGGTATGGCGGCGTCTCCTTCGGCCGTGGATTCGGCTTCGTCGCCGATGTAACGCTTTTGCGGGCAAATCGGAAGGTGGGGGCCGTGACGAATATCGTTCGCGTCGACGATGTGGCGGAGGCGACGGGCAGCCGCTACCCGCCGCCCCACGATGCCCCCTGCGCCGCGCGCGCCGTCCGCCGCTTGGGCCTCGCCGTCGGCGTCGAGCAGTTCGGCGTCAATCTGTGCCGCCTGCCGCCGGGCGCGCACGCCAGCCTGCGGCACGCCCACAGTCACGAGGACGAGGTCGTGCTGATGCTGACGGGCGAACTCGCCCTGGTCGACAACGCCGGCGAGCGCATCGTCCGCGCCGGCGACGTCATGGGGCACCCGGCGGGCAACGGCGACGCGCACACGCTGGTCAACCGCTCGGACGCTGACGCGACCTTCCTGGCGATCGGCTCGCGGTCGGCGGACGATGTCGCCACCTACCCCGACATCGGCATGATGACCTCGCCCGGCCGCTATGCCGGCGGCGGTTACCGGCGGGCCGACGGCGCGCCCTGGCCGGGGACTTAACGCGGTCGCGGCGCTTCCTACATTGGGGTCACACACCCTCTTTGTACGAAAGCAACCAACACTTGAGCGATTTCCCCGACTGGCACGGCACGACGATCGTGTCCGTGCGCAAGGATGGCCGCGTCACCGTCGCCGGCGACGGCCAGGTGACGATGGGCCAGACGGTGATGAAGGCCAATGCCAAGAAGGTCCGCCGACTCGGCAGCGACGGTCACGTCGTCGCCGGGTTCGCCGGTGCCACCGCCGACGCCTTCACCCTGTTCGAGCGGCTCGAGGCCAAGCTCGAACGCTACCCCGGCCAGCTGACGCGCGCCGCGGTCGAGCTCGCCAAGGACTGGCGCACCGATCGCTACCTGCGCCGATTGGAGGCGATGATGATCGTCGCCGACAAGGGTGCGACGCTGATCCTGACCGGTACCGGCGACGTGCTCGAACCCGCCGACGGCATCGCCGCGATCGGGTCGGGGGGCAACTTCGCGCTCGCCGCCGCCCGCGCGCTGGCGTCGGTGCCGAGCGACCTCGACGCGGAAGGCATCTGCCGCCGGGCGATGGCGGTCGCCGCCGACATCTGCGTCTACACCAACACCAATCTTACCGTGGAATCGATCGGATGAGCTTGAACGACAGCGCCGCCGTCGGCGGGCCCCCTCCGTCGGCTTCGCCGCCACCTCCCCCGGAGGGGGAGGATCGCCGCGCCGCCACCAGTTCCTCCCCCTCCGGGGGAGGTGGCGCGCGCAGCGCGACGGAGGGGGCCGGCCTCGACGCCTTGACCCCCGCCGCGACCGTCGCGGCGCTCGACCGCTTCATCGTCGGCCAGGCCGAAGCCAAGCGCGCCGTCGCCGTCGCGCTGCGTAACCGCTGGCGGCGGCAGCGCCTCGGCGAGGACCTGCGCGACGAGGTCAACCCGAAGAACATCCTGATGATCGGCCCGACCGGCTGCGGCAAGACCGAGATCAGCCGCCGGCTGGCCAAGCTCGCCCAGGCCCCGTTCCTCAAGATCGAGGCGACCAAGTTCACCGAGGTCGGCTATGTCGGCCGCGACGTCGACTCGATCGTCCGCGACCTGGTCGAGGAATCGATCCGCCTGGTCCGCGAGAGCAAGCGCGCCGGTGTCAAGGACAAGGCCGAGGAGGCGGCCGAGGCGCGGCTGCTCGACGTGCTGGTCGGCAAGGACGCGAGCGAGGCGACCCGCGCCGCCTTCCGCCAGCGTTTCCGCGACGGGCACCTCGCCGGGCGCGAGGTCGAGATCGAGGTCGCCGACAGTGGGCCGTCGTTCGAGCTGCCGGGAATGCAGCCGGGGCAGGTCGGCATGATCAACCTCGGCGAGATGTTCGGCAAGGCGATGGGCAAGACCAAGCGCCGCAAGATGAGCGTCGAGAGCGCGTGGGAGGTGCTCGTCGCCGAGGAGAGCGACAAGCGCCTCGACAGCGACGACATCAATCGCGAGGCGGTGCGCAGCGCCGAGCAGAACGGCATCGTCTTCCTCGACGAGATCGACAAGATCGCCGTCAGCGACGCCCGCGGCGGCTCGGTCAGCCGCGAGGGCGTCCAGCGCGATCTGCTGCCGCTGATCGAGGGCACGACGGTCGCGACCAAGTACGGCCCGGTCAAGACCGACCACATCCTGTTCATTGCCAGCGGAGCATTCCACGTCTCGAAGCCCGCCGACCTGCTCCCCGAGCTGCAGGGTCGCCTGCCGATCCGCGTCGAGCTGAAGGGGCTGACCAAGGCCGACTTCGTCCACATCCTGTCCGACACCCACGCCTCGCTGATCCGCCAGTACACGGCGCTGCTGGCGACCGAGGGGGTGCGGCTGGAGTTCACCGCCGACGGCATCGAGGCGATCGCGGCGACGGCGGCGCAGGTCAACGACGCGGTCGAGAACATCGGCGCGCGGCGGCTGCAGACGATCTGCGAGAAGCTGCTCGAGGGCCTGAGCTTCGACGCCAGCGAGCGCGGCGGCGAGACGGTCGTCGTCGACGCCGCCTATGTCGAACGCGAACTCGGCGACATCGCGCGCAACACCGACCTGTCGAAGTTCATCCTGTAGCGGCGGCCTTCGCGCGTCTGTCGGATGAGAAGGCCTCCGCGCCCTCTCCCGCGTGCGGGATGGGAGCGCGCTCACGGACGAACCGCTGTCCTACACGCGTTTTTTCGGGCAGGGTGGCGAAATGACCGGCCCGCGCCCTGTCCTCTCTCCTTGTTCGAACCACAGCGGCTCGGTGGGAGGAGGGGCCAGGGGGTGCGTACCGCTACCTTCGTCAACTTCCGGTTGCACCGATGTACCGCTGCGGTTGGTCGTGGGTCGGTCGGGCGGTTCAGAACGCCGGGTCGTGGCTGCCGTGGATGCCGCACTCGGTCTTGTCCCAGCCGCGCCAGCGGCCGGAACGGGGGTCCTCGCCGGGCTTGACCGTCGTCGTACAGGGGACGCAGCCGACGCTGGCAAAGCCCTGCGCCTCGAGCGGGTGGCGCGGCAGGTCGTGGTCGGCGAAGTAGGCGTCGAGCGCCGCCTTGTCCCAGTCGGCGAGCGGGTTGAGCTTCAGCTTGCCCTCGTCGGGTTCGAAGCGCGGCAGGGCGGCGCGGGTCTTCGCCTGAAAGCCCTTGCGGCCCGACAGCCAGGCGTCGAAGGGGCCGAGCGCGCGGCGCAGCGGCTCGACCTTGCGGATCGCGCAGCAGCCGTCGGGGTCGAAGCTCCAGCGCAGGCTCGTCTTGTCGCGCGCGGCGATGGCGTACGGATCGGGACGGACCACGCGCAGATCGGTCAGCCCAAGCCTTTCGGCGAGTTCGTCGCGGTAGGCGAGCGTTTCGCCGAACATCTTCTGGGTGTTGACGAAGATCACCGGCACGGTCTTGTCGACCTGCGCCACGAGGTGGAGGAGCACCGCCGACTCCGCGCCGAACGACGACACGACGGCGACGCGCCCGGCGAGTTCCGTGAGCATCGCGGCGAGCATCTCGCGCGTCGGGGTCGTCGCGAAGCGCGCGTTCAGCGCCGCCGCGTCGGCCTCGGTGAACGCCGGGGCAAGGTCGATGACGTCGTGCCGGCGCAGCGCCTCAGCCCCCGCGCTGCGCTGCAGCGCCGACCTAGCCATGACGAAGCGCCCAGATTGGCGCGCGGTCGTCGGCCGCCTTCTGGTAGACGAACGGGAAGCGGCTTAGCGCGGCGTCGACCGCCGCCCGGTCGAGCGGTCTGGCGGGAGCGAAGCTGTCGAAGCCAGCGCGGCGCAGGAACACCATCTGGTCGAGCAGCACCTCGCCCGCCGCGCGCAGTTCGCCCGTGTAGCCGCTCTCCCGCAGGATACGCGCCGACGAATAGCCGCGGCCGTCGCGGTATTTGGGGAAGGCGACCTCGATCAGCCGCAGGCCAGCGAGGTGCGGCAGCAGCGCGCGGGCGTCGTTGCCGGGGTTCAGGCGGACCGCGGCGGTGTTGGAGGCGGCGCTGAACTCGGCGAGCGGCACGACCGGGCCGTCGTACAGGGGTGCGTCGCGGAAGCTCATCACGGCGGCGGTCGTCTCCGGCACCGGTGGTGCGCCGGCGACGGGCGCCTGATCCTGGACGTCGGTCATGCCCACCCCTCCCCTTCAGGGGAGGGGCGAGAGACGCGCGAAGCGCGGCCCGGGGGTGGGGTTATGCGGGAGACCGGCGCTGCTCGCGACTTCCCCACCCCCGACCCCTCCCCTGAAGGGGAGGGGAGACGATGCTTACCCATAAACCGCCTCCTTGAACGGCGCGTCGCCGAGCCGGCGGTACGTGTCGAGGAACCGCTCCTCCGGCCCGCTGCGGACGCGGCGGTACGCCTCGACCACCTTCTCGACCGCATCGACGACGCCGCTCTCGGAAAAGCCCGGCCCCAGGATTTTCGCCAGGCTGGCATCCTCCGCCCCCGACCCGCCGAGCGACAGCTGGTACGCCTCCTCGCCCTTCCGGTCGACGCCGAGGATGCCGATGTGGCCGGCGTGGTGGTGGCCGCAGGCGTTGATGCAGCCCGACACCTTGATCTTCAGCTCGCCGATGTCGTCCTGCCGGCTCTGGTCGGCGAAGCGCTCGGCGATCTTCTGCGCCACCGGGATCGAGCGGGCGTTGGCCAGCGTGCAATAGTCGAGGCCCGGGCAGGCGATGATGTCGGTGACGCGGTCGAGGTTCGGCGTCGCGAGGCCCGCCGCGTCGAGCGCCTGCCACAGCGCGTACAGGTCGGCCTTGCGGACGTGGGCGAGGACGAGGTTCTGGCTATGCGTCACGCGGATCTCGCCGAAGGCAAATTGGTCGGCGAGGTCGGCGACCGCCTCCATCTGCTCAGCGCTCGCATCGCCGGGGATGCCGCCGACCGGCTTCAGGCTGATCGTGGCGATGGCGTAGCCGGGCTGCTTGTGGGCATGGACATTCCGGTCGACCCACAGCGCGAAGTCGGGGTCGCTGCGGTCGATGCTGTCGGCGGCGGCGAGGTCGTACGCCGGTTCGGCGAACTGCGCGGCGATGCGGGCGTACTCGGCCGCCGGCGCGTCGAGACCGAGGGGTTCGAGCTCGGCCCACTCCGCCTCGACCTGCCGCGTGAACTCCTCGGCACCGAGCTCGTGGACGAGGATCTTGATCCGCGCCTTGTAGATGTTGTCGCGCCGGCCGTAGCGGTTGTAGACGCGCAGGATCGCCTCGCAGTAGCTGAGGTACTGGCCGACGGGAATGAAGTCGCGCACGACGTGCCCGATCATCGGCGTCCGCCCCATGCCGCCGCCGACATAGACGCGGAAGCCCAGGTCGCCGCTCTCGCTCCGCCGCAGCTGCAAGCCGATGTCGTGGAGCTGGATCGCGGCGCGGTCAGTGTCGCTGGCGATGACGGCGATCTTGAACTTGCGCGGCAGGAAGCTGAACTCGGGGTGGAAGCTCGACCACTGCCGCAGCAGCTCGGCATAGGGCCGCGGGTCGGCGACCTCGTCGGCGGCGGCGCCGGCGAACTGGTCGCTGCTGATGTTGCGGATGCAGTTGCCGCTGGTCTGGATGGCGTGCATCTCGACCGACGCCAGGTCGGCGAGAATGTCGGGCGCCTCGGCGAGCTTGATCCAATTGTACTGGACGTTCTGCCGCGTCGTGAAATGGGCGTAGCCGCGGTCGTACTTGCGCGCGATCGCCGCCAGCATCCGCAGCTGGCTGCTCGACAGCGTGCCATATGGGATGGCGACCCGCAGCATATAGGCGTGGAGCTGCAGGTAGAGGCCGTTCATCAGCCGCAGCGTCTTGAACGCATCCTCGCTGATCTCGCCCGCCAGCCGCCGCTGAACCTGGTCGCGGAACTCGGCGACGCGGGCGTCGACGATCGCCTGGTCGAAGTGGTCGTACCTATACACTCGCCTGAACTCCGAGGTCGCGGCGGACGGTCGGGCCGGCGCCGCGGATGCGCTCACGCGTCGTCTTCGGGCGCGGGCCGGCGGGGCCGGGCTCGGCGTCGATCAGCGCGGGGTCGTTGATCCGCTCCTCGGCAACGATGCGCGCGAGGAGAGCGTCGCCGTCCGCGCCGATGTCGACCGCGTCGAGCAGGTGGACGCTCCAGCCGCGGCCGTCCCACCAGACGACGTCGCCGGTTTCGAGAATGTTGCCGGTCAGGAGGCGCATACCAGGTCCTTCAGCACCGCGTCGCCACGGCCCAGCTCGGCGACGGTGCCGATGACGAGGAGCGCGGGCGAGACGACGGCCTCGGCGGCGACGACGCGGCCGAGGTCGGCGAGGAGGGTGCGGACGATGCGCGCGCCCGGCAGCGTGCCGCGTTCGAGGACGGCGCAGGCGGTGTCGGGGCTGAGCCCGTCGGCGATCAGCTTGTCGGCGATACCGGCGGCGTTGGTCACGCCCATGTAGACGACGAGCGTCCGCCCGACGCCGGCCAGCCCCGCCCAGTTCTGCTCCGACAGCGCCTGGCAGGTGCCGGCGACGAAGCTGACGGTCGAGGCGAGGTCACGGTAGGTCAGCGGCAGCAGCGCCTCGGCGGCAGCGCCAAGCGCCGCCGATACCCCGGGGACCACCGCCACCGGCACGTTCGCCGACAGGCACGCCGCAACCTCCTCGCCGCCGCGGCCGAAGACAAACGGGTCGCCGCCCTTCAGCCGCACGACGGTCTCACCGGCCGACGCCTCGCGCACGAGCAACGCATTGATCGCGTCCTGCGGCAGGGTGTGGCGAGCGCGGCGCTTGGCGACATCGATCCGGCGCGCGGCGGGGGCGAAGTCGAGGACGGCCGGGTCGATCAGCCCGTCGTGGACGACGACTGTCGCCGCCTCCAGCGCGCGCACGGCCCTGAGCGTCAGCAGGTCGGGCGCGCCCGGCCCGGCCCCGACGAGGACGACGCGCCCTTTTCTTGCGACGAGTTCCATTCCAAGCACATGGGTTGTGCAGTGCGGCAACGGAAGGAAGCTTTCCTTGGGGGCGGCGAAGGCAGGTTTCCCGAGTGTGAAGGTCGGGATTGGGCGGAGAGGCCCGCTCCGCGCCGCCCCTTCTGTCATCCCGGCGAAGGCCGGGACCCATGAACTCAGACGTTCGACGTCATGGGTCTCGGCCTGCGCCGGGATGACACCTTAACCTCTGCCGCCCTGGCCCTCAGCGCAGCTCCCCCAATCCCAGCTCCGCCAGCAACGCCGCCCTAGCCGCCCTGCACTGCGCCCACAGCGCGGGCTGCGCGAGGTCGGCGGGCGCGATTACCTCCGGCCAGTGGGCGGCGACGACCGCCTCCAGCCGCGCGATCTTCGCCTCGTCGAGCAGGAAGCGCGGGTCGACCGTCGCTGGGTCGCACTCGACGCGCAGCCGCAGGCAGGCCGGGCCGCCGCCGTTCTTCATCGACTCGCGCACCTCGACGAAGTGGGTCTCGCGGATCGGGCCGTTGCCGGTGACAAGGCGCTCGAGGTACGCCGCCACGGTCGCCGTGTCGTGGCACTCGGCCGGCAGGATCAGCGCCATCGCCCCGTCGGGCCGCGTCACCAGCTGCGAGTTGAACAGGTAGGACCGGATCGCGTCTTCCAGGCTCACCTCTGCCGCCGGCACGACGATCAGCTCGGCCCAGGGGGCGGCGCGCGCGAGGTCGGCGGCGAAGTCGCCGGCGAAGGCAGCCTCGTGCGCGAAGACGACGCGGCCGCTGGCCACCGCGACGACGTCGTTGTGGAAGGCACCGGCGGCGATGGCGGCGGGGGCCTGCTCGACGAACAGGGTGCGGGCGGGGTCGAGGCCGTGCGTCCGCGCCACCGCCTCGCTGGCGAACCGGCTCTGGCGCGCGGGGTAGCCGCCACCGTCGACGCCGTAGACGAAGACCTCGACGCCGGGTGCGCCCCGCTCCGGCGCGACCCGCATATGGTTGGCCGCGCCCTCGTCGCCGAAGGTCGGGACGGCGGCGTGCACCGCAAAGGCCGGGTCGGCGAAGGCGAGGCGCAGCTGCGCCAGCGTTGCCGCCGCCTCGTGGCTGCGGTGTGGCATGGCGCTGAGGTTGGCCACTGTCAGGTGGCAGCGTCCGTCCGCCGTGTCGGCGGCGGGCGAGACGGTCGCCGCGTTCGCCGTCCACATCGGCGAGGCCGA
>JAFARM010000347.1 GCA_019245455.1 Sphingomonadaceae bacterium
GTCGATCGACAAGGTCGCGGGACCAGTCGGTGAGGCGCTGATCATGACCGCGCTCGGCCTCGCCGTCGCCGTGCCCGCCGTGCTCGGCTACAATTGGCTGATCCGCCGCAACAAGACCGTCACTGAGAAGCTCAACGACTTCGCCGCCGACGTCCACGGCGCGCTGGTCTCGGGCTCGCGCGTCCAGTCGGCGCCCGTCACGGTCGCGCGTTGATCGCGGCCTGAGAAGGGGATCGCGCGATGGCGATGAACGTCGGCTCCCCGGACGAATCCGGAGGACAGGCGCCGCTGGCCGACATCAACACGACGCCGCTCGTCGACGTCATGCTGGTTCTGCTGATCATCTTCCTGATCACGGTGCCCGTCGTCATCCAGACGGTGCCGCTGACCCTGCCCAAGGTCGTCAACCTGCCGACGACGACCAAGCCGGAAAACGTCCTGCTGTCGGTCGATCAGAGCTGCAACACCTATTGGGGGCAGCAGAAGATCAACTCCAAGCAGGAGCTGCTCGACCGCTCGGTTGCCGCGCTGCGGGCCGAGATCGCGCGGCAGAAGGCGGCGGGGTCGAAGGCGGAGCTGCCGGAGGTCCACATCCGCGGCGACGCCAACATGGAATACCGCTGCGTCGGCGGCGTGATCTACACGCTGCAGCGCGCCGGCTTCCAGAAGATCGGCTTCATCTCCGAGCCGCCGGCGGGAACCGTCACCGAACGCTAGTCACGATTTGCGGGGCCGGGCGACCGGCTCCGCCAGGAGTATGAGACGATGGCCATAAGCACGGGCGGGGGCGCGGAAGGCGACCCGATGATGGACATCAACACGACGCCGCTGATCGACGTCATGCTGGTGCTTCTCATCATGTTCATCATCACCATCCCCATTCAGACGCACGCGGTGAAGCTCGACCTGCCGCCGCCGAATCCCAATCCGAGCCAGGTCAAGCCCGACTACAACCAGGTCAACATCGACTTCCTGGGCACGATCTACTGGAACAACAAGGAAGTGACGCTGCCGCAGCTGATCCAGTTCTTCAAGGCGACCAAGCAGCTGCCGACCGAGCCCGAGCTTCGCCTGCGCCCCGATCCGCTCGCCAAGTACGATCTCGTCGACCGCGTCATGGCGGCGGCGCAGCAGGCCGGCGTGACCAAGATGGGCTTCGTCGGCAACGAGCAATACGCCAATCAGTAGGGCACTGACCGTCCCAGCCGACGTGTCTGCGCTGTAACAAATCCCGCTTCGCACGGCGCGACTTCTTCGCTAAGGAGCGCCCCGCGTGACGTGCGCATCCCATTTGGAGGAATACCCCATGAAGACTGCCCTGACGCTGGTCGCTGTCGCCAGCCTCGGCCTGCTCGGTGCCTGCGGCAAGAAGGACGCCGCCGCCGACACGTCGACGACGACGACGACCACGACGGACGCCGCCGCGCCGGCCGCGACCGACGGCTCGATGCCCTCGACGACGACCGCGACGACGACGACCGACGCTGCCGCCGACGCGATGAAGACCAAGGCCGACGGCGTCGTCGATGCCGCCAAGCAGGACGCGTCGGCGATGAAGGACGCCACCGACAAGAAGGCCGATGCGATGGTCGACGCCGCCAAGGACAAGGCGGACGCGATGAAGAAGGACGCGTCGCAGAAGGCCGACGCGATGAAGGCCGACGCCAAGGACACCAAGGACAAGATGGACGCCAAGGCCGACGCGATGAAGAAGTCGAACTAAGCCAGGGCGATCACCGGATGCGGGAAAGGCCGGGCGGTGACGCCCGGCCTTTTTCGTGTCGGTTGGCCTGCAGTCCCGTCGTTCAGCCCGGAAGTCTGTCAACGACGTTGGCGTGCCGTGCCAGCCACTTCCAGCCGCTGTCCGTGCGCACGTAGACGTTCGTGTAGCGCCGCTGAAGCGGTCGCGCGCCATACGTGCGACCAAGCTCGCTTGTCGCGGTCGGGGTGAAGACCTCGCTGCCCATGACGATGCCGACATCGCCGGTCACCGTCACGCTCTCCACCGTACGCGTGAACGCCTCCGCACCGATCTGTCCACTCCGCATCATGTCGAGGAACTGGTCGCGCCGCAGGACTCGGTTGATCGGAGCGTTGATTGTCAGCGTCGGCGCAGCGAGTGCGGCGAGGGCCGAGACATCGGCTCGCGCGACCATCTCCTTCTGCCGTGCGTCGAGAGTTGTGAGTTCGGCTTCCACACTGGTCGGCGGTGGTGTTTGCGGAACCGCTGCTACCGGCAGCAGGGCCGCAGCGGCAATCATCCAGCGCATTTCAGGATCCTTCGGCTTCCCGTGTCGCGATCCTACACCAGACGTCGCCTGCCCGCCATGCAGCCGCGCGCGGCGTTCTATCCGCCTCCAGCCGGGGCCGCTGGCCGGACGAACAGCCAGCGGTCGTCCGTTGAGCGTTCGCCGTCGAAGCGGTAGCCGAACCCCTCAAATGCCTTCAGCCCCTCGGGCCGGTCGAGGCGTTCCTCGCACAGGAAGCGCGCTATCGCGCCGCGCGCGCGCTTGGCGACGAAGGTGTTGAAGCGCAGGTCGCCGTCGTGGTCGTCGCGGAAGTCGATCGTCAGCACGCGCCCCGGCAGGCGCGCGGTGTCGACGGCATCGAAATACTCCTTCGACGCCAAGTTGACGAGGGTCCTGTCGGCGTGCCCCGCGAAATCCTCGGCAAGGGCGGCGGCGATGCGATCGCCCCAGAAGGCGTAGAGCGTCTTCTTCCGCCCGATGCCGAACGGAACGCCCATCTCGAGCCGGTAGGGCTGGATCGTGTCGAGGGGCCGCAGGAGTCCGTAGAGCCCGGACAGGATACGGACATGGTCCTGCGCGAAGTCGCGCGTCACCTCGTCCATGTCCGGCCCGCGCAGACCGGCATAGACGTCGCCGGCGAAGGTGAACAGCGCCGGCCGCGCCGTGTCGGGAGCCTCGCCGGGGACGAAGGCGCGGAACCGCTCGGCGTTGAGCGCAGCGAGCGACGGCGAGATGTGCATCAGCTTCTGCAGCCTGGCGCGGCTGAGCTTCGCCGCGGCGGCGGCCAGGCGGGCGGCATCGGTGGCGAAGCGCGGTTCGGTTGCTTCGAGCGGCGGCAGCGCGCTGTCGAGGTCGAGCGTCTTAGCGGGCGAGAGGACGGCGAGCATCGTTACGGTTTAGGGAGCAATCGCCGCGCGCGGTAGTTCAAAAGCGGTTCAGCGCGGACGCGCGATGAACGTCCGCGATGAACGGGCGCGATGAACGGGCGCGATGAAGGTCCGCGATGATTGCCCCCACGCCGCGCGCGTCTTAGCGCTGCGATCAAGCCGAACACCGACGGGAGAGTCCACGATGTCCAGTTCACGCCTCGCCATCGCCGCGCTGCTGGCGCTTGCCGTCGCCGCGCCCGCCGTCGCGAAGAAGCCCGACGCAGCCCCCGCGGCCGATACGGGCACCAAGTTTGAATCGAAGAACCTGTCGAAGGCGATCCTGCCGCAGCTCCAGGCGGCGCAGAAGGCGGAGCAGACGGGCGACCTCGCCGGCGCCCTGACCTCGGTCCGCGCCGCCGAGGCCGTCGGCAACCTCAACACCACCGATACCTTCTACATCGCCAACGCCAAGCTCGGCATCGCCCAGAAGACGAAGGACAACGCCCTGCTCGAAGAGGCGCTGAAGGCGATGGTCGACAGCCCGTTCCTGCCCGCCGCCGAGAAGCCGAAGGTCCTCCACAACCTTGCGGCGACCGACCTCGGCAAGAACGACTATGACGGGGCGACGAAGTATTTTGCCCAGCTCGCCGCGCTGCCCAACGCCAGCCCCGACGACATGGAGACGCTCGGCGAGCTGTATGCCAAGCAGAAGCAGACGGCGCAGGCCTACGACACCCTGTTCAAGGCGATCGCCGCCTATACCGCGGCGGGCCAGCCGGTGCCGGAGCGGACGTATCAGCGCCGGCTCCAGATCGTCTACGACGCCAAGGTCCCGCAGCAGATCGAGGCGGCGTCGTACGACCTCGTCAAGGCCTACCCGACGCCGATGAACTGGCGCAACGTCCTGCTCATCGCGCGCGACAACCAGAAGATGGACGATCAGGCCAACCTCGACTTCTTCCGCCTGATCGACACGGTGGGTGGCCTCGCCGGCGAGCGCGACTATGCCGAATATGTCGAAACGGCGATCGCCCGCGGCCTGCCCGGCGAAGCCAAGGCGGCGCTGAGCGAGGGGCTGTCGAAGGGCACGCTCAACACCAGCAAGCAGTATGTCGGCGAGTACAACAAGTCGATCACGTCGAAGCTCGCCGCCGACAAGGCCGGGCTGCCCGCGATCGACAAGGAAGCGCGGGCGGCGACCACGGGCAAGACGGCGCTCGGCCAGGACGACGCCCATCACGGCTATGGCGAGTATGCCAAGGCGGCCGAGATGTACCGGCTGGCGCTGGCGAAGGGCGGGGTCGACACGTCGACCGCCAACCTGCGCCTGGGCGCATCGCTCGCGCGCAGCGGCGACAAGGCGGGCGCGACCGCGGCCTTCGCCAACGTGACGGCGGCACCGCGCGCGACGCTCGCCAAATACTGGACGGTGTGGGTCGGCCAGAAGGCGTGATCCCGACGCCCGCGCGAAGGGTGGCCTTCGCGCGGGCGTTTCGATAAGACGCGACACCGTGGCTCGATTCGCGCGCCGCGGGCAGACGAGGCTCGCGCGCACGCCATGGACTTCCGAACCGGCCTGACCTTCGACGACGTCCTGCTGGTCCCGGCCGAATCCGCGGTCCTGCCGAGCCAGGCCGACACGGCGACGCGGATCACGCGCGAGATCGCGCTGACTATCCCCATCCTGTCGTCGGCGATGGACACCGTGACCGAGGCGGACATGGCGATCGTCATGGCGCAGGCCGGGGGCTTGGGCGTCCTCCACCGCAACCTCGATATCGACGCGCAGGCGCAGGCGGTGCGCCAGGTCAAGCGCTTCGAAAGCGGCATGGTCGTCAATCCCGTGACGATGCGCAGCGACGAGACGCTCGGCCAGGCGCTGGCGCTGATGAAGCGCCACAGGATCAGCGGCATCCCGGTGGTCGAGGGTGCCGCCGGCGGGCCGGGCAAGCTGGTCGGCATCGTCACCAACCGCGACGTCCGCTTCGCCGAGAACCCGGACCAGCCGGTCAGCGAGCTGATGACGCACGCGAACCTCGTCACCGTCCGCGCCGGCGTGACGCAGGACGAGGCGCGGCGGCTGCTCCACGCGCACCGGATCGAGAAGCTGCTGGTGGTCGACGACGCCTATCGCTGCATCGGCCTGATCACCGTCAAGGACATCGAGCGCGCCGTCACCTATCCCAATGCGACCAAGGATTCGACCGGCCGCCTGCGGGTTGCGGCGGCGACGACGACCGGCGACGCCGGCTTCGCGCGCACCGAAGCGCTGGTCGATGCCGAGTGCGATGTCATCGTCGTCGACACCGCCCACGGCCACTCGGTCCACGTCGCCGCCGCCGTCGAGCGGATCAAGCGCCTGTCGAACCGCGTCCAGGTCATCGCCGGCAACGTCGCCACCGCGGAAGCGGCGCGCGCGCTCGCCGGTGCGGGAGCCGACTGCATCAAGACCGGCATCGGTCCGGGATCGATCTGCACGACGCGGATCGTCGCCGGCGTCGGCGTGCCGCAGCTGACGGCGATCCTCGACACGGCCGAGGCGGCGGCGAAGCTCGACGTGCCGGTCATCGCCGACGGCGGGCTCAGGACCAGCGGCGACATCGCCAAGGCACTGGCGGCGGGTGCTGCGGCGGTGATGATCGGCTCGATGCTCGCCGGCACCAGCGAGGCGCCGGGCGAAAGCTTCCTGTTCCAGGGGCGGACATACAAGTCGTACCGCGGCATGGGCAGCGTCGCCGCCATGGCGCGCGGGTCGGCCGACCGCTATTTCCAGCAGGATATCAAGGACCAGCTGAAGCTCGTGCCGGAGGGGATCGAGGGCCAGGTGCCCTACAAGGGGCCGGCGACCGACATCCTGCACCAGCTCGTCGGCGGGCTGAAGGCGGCGATGGGCTATACCGGCGCGGCGACGCTGGCCGAGTTCCACACGCGCGCCCAGTTCATCCGCATCACCAACGCGGGCTTGCGCGAAAGCCACGTCCACGACGTCGCGATCACCCGCGAAGCGCCGAACTACCCGACGTGAGGCCGTGACCCCGGCGGCGCGCGTTCAGGCCGCGATCGAGTGCCTCGACCTGATCGCGGCGGCGGCAAGCGAGGGCGGCGCGGCGGCGGACACCCTGATCGCCCGCTACTTCGCGGCGCGGCGCTACGCCGGGTCGAAGGACCGGCGGGCGGTGCGCGACCTGGTGTTCGACGTCGTCCGCCAGGTCGGCGAACCGCCGCCGTCGGGGCGCGCGGCGCTGATCGGCTATGCGCGGGCCGCTGCCCCCGACCTGCTCGAGACCTTCGGCGAAAGCGGGCACGCCCCGGCCCCGCTGCTGCCTGACGAGCCGGCGGCGGAGCCGTCCCCGGCACCGGCGTGGCTGCTCGACCGGCTCCGCGCCCGCTTCGGCGACGACACCCCGCGACAGGTCGCGGCGCTGCTCGGCCGAGCCCCGCTCGACCTCCGCGTCAATACGCTGAAGGGGCGGCGCGACGCTGTCGCTGTCGCTGAGGCGGTGCCGACGCCGTTCGCCCGCGACGGCTTGCGCCTGCCGACCGCTGCTAACGTCGAGCGCAGCGACGCCTTCCGCGACGGGCTGATCGAGGTGCAGGACGAGGGCAGTCAGCTCGCCGTCGCCACGTGCGCGGTGGAGCCGGGGATGACCGTCGTCGACCTGTGCGCCGGGGCCGGCGGCAAGACGCTGGCGCTGGCCGCGGCGATGGCCAACCGGGGTCGGCTGATCGCCAGCGACACGGATCGCGGGCGGCTGCAGCGGATGGTGCCGCGTTTGGCGCGCGCCGGCGTGACCATCGCCGCGCCGCGCCTGCTCGATGCGAGGCGCGAGGCGGAGGCGCTCGCCGACCTTGCCAGCACGGCCGACCTCGTCCTTATCGATGCGCCGTGCTCGGGCACGGGGACGTGGCGGCGCAACCCCGAAGCGCGCTGGCGGCTGACGCCCGAACGGCTGGCGCGGCTGACGGCCGAGCAGGCGCGCCTCCTCGACCTCGCCGCTGTGCTGGTCCGCGGTGGCGGCGCGCTCGCCTACGTCGTGTGTTCGCTGCTGCCGGAGGAGGCGGAGGCGCAGGTCGCCGCCTTCCGCACCCGGCGCCCCGGCTTCGAACCGCAGGATTTCGCTAATCCGCTCGGCGGGGCGGCCGTATCTACCCTCGTGCTGACACCGGGGGACCAGGGGTGCGACGGATTCTTCATCGCGCGGCTGACGCGCGTCTGCTAGCGTCGCGCGCCACGCTGACGGAGCAGGACGAGATGCGACCGGGATTGATCCTTGCGGGCGGACTGTTGCTGATCGGGACGGCCGCCGCCGCCGCGGTCGGCGTTGCGCGCGACGACGCGCCGAACCCGGCGGCGGCGCGCTGGCTCGCCGCCGGCGACGCGGCGCTCGCCGCGAAGCACCCGTCGGACGCGATCGACGCGTATGAGGCCGCGCTGACGCTCGACCCCAAGAGCGCGCCGGCGTTCATCGGCCTGGCCCACGCCTACACCGCGCAAGGGCTGCCGGGCCGCGCGATCAAGTTCTACCGCGGGGCGCTGGCGCTGCAGCCGAACGACCTCGGCGCGCTCGAGGGCCAGGGCGAGGCGCTCGTCGCCCGCGGCGCGACGACCCGCGCGCGGGTCAACCTCGACCGCATCAAGACGTTGTGCAAGGGCGACTGCCCTG
>JAFARM010000348.1 GCA_019245455.1 Sphingomonadaceae bacterium
CCGTCGCGCGTCGTGTGGATGCGCGCGTCGACGATGCTCGCGCCGCCCAAGGAGATGGCGCCGGCGATGCGGTAGAACAGACCGGGGTGGTCGGCGGCATAGACGGTGACGAGCGTCGTCCCGCTCGCCGCGTCGACCTCCATGCCGATGGCAAGCGGCGTGCGGGCGGCGTCGGCGCGCTCGACGAGGATCGCGTTCCTGAACAGGACGTCGCCCTGCTCGGCGATCCAGTAGGCGTCGGCGTGGCGCTTGGCGTAGGCGGCGAACTCGTCCGCCGGCCACTCGAGTTCCTTCGCCAGCGTCGCCTGCTTCGCGGCAATGCGCTCCTGCCGTCCGGTCTGCTTGTGGCCGAGGCGCAGCACTTCCTCGGCGGCGTCGTACAGGTCGCGGAGCAGCTGCGCCTTCCAGTTGTTCCACACGTTGGGCCCGACGGCCCGGATGTCGACGACGGTCAGCACCAGGAGCAGGCGCAGGCGTTCAGGGCTCGCGACCTTCTCGGCGAAATCGAGGATGGTCTTGAAGTCGGCGAGGTCGCGCTTGAACGCGGTCGAGCTCATCAGCAGGTGGAAGCGGACCAGCCAGGCGACCGTCTCCGTCTCCGCCGGCGTCAGGCCGAGGCGCGGGCACAGGCGCTCGGCAATTTCCGCGCCCAGCTCGCTGTGGTCGCCGCCGCGGCCCTTGGCGATGTCGTGGAGCAGGACGGCGACGTAGAGGACGCGGCGCGAGACGATCTGCTTGACGACCGCGGTCGACAGCGGGTGGTCGGCCTTCAGCTCGCCGGCCTCAATGCGCGCGAGCAGGCCGATGGCGCGGATGGTGTGCTCGTCGACCGTATAGTGGTGGTACATATCGTATTGCATCTGCGCGACGACACGGCCGAAGTCGGGAATGAAGCGGCCGAACACGCCCGCCTCGCTCATCCAGCGCAGCACCGCTTCGCAGCGAGGGCCGGTCAGCACGTCCATGAACAGGGCATTGGCGCGGGGGTCGCGGCGCACCTTCTCGCCGATCAGGTGGGCGTCGCGGCCGGCAGCGCGCATGGCGAGCGGGTGGACCTCGAGCCCCTCGCGGGCGGCCAATGCGAACATCTCGACCAGGCGAACGGGGTCGGCCTGGAAGAAGTCGTCGGCCGGCACGCCGATGCGCTGGCCGCGGACAGTGAAGCCGTGCAGCCGCCGCGGCCGCCGGGTCAGGCGCGGCAGCCAGCCGGGCTTGGCGAAGCTCTCGTCGAGGTGGGTGAGGAACAGGCCAGTCAGGTCGCCGACCGTGCGCGCCATCAGGAAGTAGTGGCGCATGAAACGCTCGACCGCGCTCATGCCCGCGCGCTCGGTATAGCGCAGTCGGTTCGCCAGCTCGCGCTGGACGTCGAAGGTCAGCCGCTCCTCGGCACGACCGGCCATGTCGTGCAGGTTGCAGCGCACCGCCCACAGGAAGTTCTCGGCGCGAACGAACTGGCGCAGCTCGTGGGCGGTCAACAGCCCCTTGTCGACCAACTCGGGGACGGACTGCACCTGATAGACGTACTTGCCGATCCAGAACAAAGTGTGGAGGTCGCGCAGGCCCCCCTTGCCCTCCTTCAGGTTCGGTTCGACGACGTAGCGGCTGTCGCCCATCTTCCTGTGGCGGGCGTCGCGCTCGGCGAGCTTGTCGGCGATATACTGGCGGGCGGTGCCGGCGACGATCTCGCGGCGGAAGCGCGCCGCCGCCTCGTCGTAGAGCGGCTGGTCGCCCCAGACGAAGCGCGCCTCGAGCAGCGCCGTTCGCACCGTCAGGTCTGCCCGTGCCTGGCGGATCATGTCGTCCAGGCTGCGGGTCGAATGGCCGACCTTCAGGCCGAGGTCCCACAGCAGGTAGAGGATCGTCTCGATCACCTGCTCGCCCCAGGCGGTCTGCTTCCAGGGCGTGAGGAACATGATATCGACGTCGCTGTATGGTGCCATCTCGCCGCGGCCGTAGCCGCCGACGGCGAGCAGCGCGATGCGCTCGGCCGCGGTCGGGTTGGGACACGGGTAGAGCGTGGTCGTTGTGAAGTCGAACGTCAGGCGCAGCAGCTGATCGGTGACGAACGCCCACGACGCCGCCATCTCCAGCCCGCGCGAGGCGTGATCGTGGAGCCGGCGTCGCAGCTCGGCGCGGGCCGACGTCAGGGTGTCGCGCAGGATGGCGGTCGCCGCGTCGCGCGCGCCCGGCCCGGCGGGAATGGCGGCAAGCAGGTCGGCGACAGCGCGGCGGTCGATCAGCGCCCGCCGCGCTGGCACGGTGTCGAAGCGTGACATGGGCGTCAGATAGAGGCAAAGCGCGGCGAGCGCCACCGCCCGCGTCAGGAGTGCAGAATGCGTTACAACTTGCTCGGCCGCACCGGCCTGTTCGTCTCCGAACTGGCGCTCGGCACGATGACCTTCGGCGGCACGGACGGGCTGTGGGCGAAGATGGGCACGCTCGGCCAGGACGAGGCGACGGCGCTCGTCCGGCAGGCGCTCGACGCCGGCGTCAACCTGATCGACACCGCCGACGTCTATGCCGAGGGCCGGTCGGAGGCGATCACCGGCGCGGCGCTGAAGGCGCTCGGGATCCCGCGCGGCGAGGTCGTCGTCGCGACCAAGGCCTATGGCGAGATGGGGCCGGGGGCGAATGCGCGCGGCACCTCGCGCTACCACCTGCTTAACGCGATCGACGCCAGCCTCAAGCGGCTCGGGCTAGACCACGTCGACCTGTACCAGATCCACGGCTTCGATCCCGCGACGTCGGTCGAGGAGCAGCTGCGCGCGCTGGAGACGATCGTCGCTTCGGGCCGCGCGCGCTACGTCGGCGTGTCGAACTGGGCGGCGTGGCAGGTGGCGAAGGCGGTCGGGCTGGCCGAGCGCCACGGGCTGGCGCGGCCGGCCAGCGTCCAGGCCTATTACAGCCTCGCCGGGCGCGACCTCGAGCGCGAGCTGGTGCCGATGATGGCGTCGGAGGGGGTCGGCTTGCTCGTCTGGGGGCCGCTCGCCAGCGGCTATCTGTCGGGCAAGTACCACGATGGTGCCGATGCCGACGACCGCCGGTCGAAGCACGCCTTTCCGCCGGTCGACGCCGCCCGCGGCGACGCCGCCGTCGCCGCGCTGCGCGAGGTCGCGGCGCGCCACGGCGTCAGCCTGGCCGAGGTCGCGCTCGCCTGGCTGCTCCACCAGCCGGCGGTGACGAGCGTCATCCTGGGGGCCAAGCGCCCCGAGCAGCTGCGCGAGAATCTGGCGGCGGCGGCGCTGGTGCTGACGGCGGACGACCTCGCCGCGCTCGACGTGGCGACGGCGCTGGCACCCGAGTATCCGGGGTGGATGATCGCGCGGCAGGGGGCGTACCGCCACGGCCAGCTCGTCCCCCCGCCGCGCGGCGGATGACACGAGGGGCCGCCGCCGATGGTTGAAGTCGGGCGCGGCACCGCCGGTGGGGCGCGGGTGATGGCGGCGACTTGCGGCGCGGTCGGTCGCTACCGCCCGCCGAACAGCCGCCGCGCCGAATAGATCGCCAGCGCGACGACGCTCGCCGCCGCCAGGCCGAACAGTTCCTGCGGCTTGGCCTGCACCGCGATCGCGACCATCGCGGCGATCGCCACCAGCGCCGCCAGCCCGATCGGCCAGGCACGGCCGCCCTCGGCGCGGGCCAGCCGCCAGGCCGCGGCGCTGCTCAGCGAATAGAGGAGCGTGCTCGCCAGCCCCGACAGGATCGCCAGCGCCTCGAACGTGCCGCTGACCGCCAGCGCGGCGACGAGCGCGGTGTGGACGACGATGGCGGCGCGGGGAACCTTGTGGCGCGGATCGACGCGGCCCAGCCACGCCGGCAGCAGCCGGTCGCGGGCGAAGGCGAACAGGACGCGCGGCGCGCCGAGGATGTCCGAGCCGATCCAGATCAGCCGCGACAGCGTCGCGCCCGCCGCCAGCACGACCGCCAGCATCGGGCTGACCGTCCGGATCGCGTCGGCGAGCGGCGCGTCCTTGGCCCCGGCCAGTCCCGCGCCGAGCAGCCCCTGCGCGACGAGCTGCACCGCGACGTAGAGCGCCAGGACGAAGGCCATCGACAGCACGATCGCGCGCGGCACGGTGCGGCTGGGGTCGGCCGCTTCACCGCTGGCGCTGAGCGGCGTCTCCATGCCGGAGAAGGCGAACAGGGCGAAGATCACCGCCCGGCCGAAACCGTCGCCGCCCGTGGCGGTCCCGGCGGCGAGGTTCGCCCCGCTCACGAACCACACGCCGACGCCGACGAACAGCGCCAGCGGCACCAGCTTGATCAGCGTCGCCACCGTCAGGAAGCGCGCCGCCGCCCCGACGCCGCGCAGGTTGACGAGCATGATCGCGCCAAGCGTGCCGACGATCAGGACCGCGCGCGGCAGCCCCGCCTTCACCGCCGGCACCGCCGCCCCGACCCCGTCGGCGAAGGCGGCGGCGATGCCGCCGCACGACAGGACGCTCGACAGCCAGATGCCGACGAAGCCGGTGACGAAGCCCGCGCGCGGACCAAGGCCCGCGGTGACGGTGCCGTAGATGCCCCCCGACGTCGGCACCCGCCGCCCGGCGTCGGCGGCGCACCAGACGACCGCGCCCATGGCGACGGCGCAGGCGAGGAAGGCGAGGGGCGCCTGCGGCCCGACGTTCATCGCCATGACCGCGGGCAGGGTGAAGATGCCCGCGCCGACGACGCCGTTGACGATCGCCGCCGTCAGCCCGGCAAGGCCGACGCCGCGGACGAGGCCGGCGTCGCGCGACTCGGGCCCCGCCAGCGTCGCCGTCCCGCTCACGAACCGCCTCGACGGCGGGTCGCCGACTCGGCAGCACGGTGGGGCGGAGCGGGCGACGCGGCGGTCAAAGGTTAACCGCTGTTAGAGCTAAGTTGACGAAGGTCATGCGCTGTCGGGGCCACCCCGCCTCCGCGCGAAGGCTCCGCCGGCGGGCGGCGGCGGGACGGGGAAGGGGGCGCGGCGTCATGCGGGGAGCCTAGCGCACGACTGCGCCTGTAGGACAGCGGTTTTGGGGGCGGGCGGTGGGGGCGGGGTCAAGGTGTTGAAGGGGGGCGGGATGGAGAAGTTGAAGGGGGCGGCGAGCGGCCATCACTCCTTGTCATCCCGGCGAAGGCCGGGACCCATGATCTCGAACGGTTGAGATCATGGGTCCCGGCCTTCGCCGGGATGACAGTCAAGTGCGGGCGTTCGCCGCCAACAACACGCTGGGTGGTGCGTTCGTCCCAATACACTTGGGGAGCTGCGTTCGCTCCAACGACACCTTGGGTGGCGCATCCGCCCCGAACGAAACGCTGGGCCCGGCGTTCGCCCTTCCGCCCCATCTCGGGCCGCCCTCACGCCAGCCGCTTCAGCTCGTACACCAGATCGAGGGCGTCGCGCGGGGTGAGCGCGTCGGCGTCGGTCGCCGCCAGCCGCTCGCGCAGGGCATCCGCGGGCGGCGGATCGGGCGCGGCGGCGAACAGCGGCAGGTCGGCGAGGTCCGCGGCCAGCCCCCCCGTGCGGGCGCGCCCCGTCTCCAGCCGCGCAAGCACCGCCTTCGCCCGCGCGATGACCGCCGGCGGCAGGCCGGCGAGGCGCGCGACGGCGAGGCCGTAGCTGCGGTCGGCGGCTCCCGGCACGACCTCGTGCAGGAAGACGAGCTCGCCATTCCATTCGCGGACGCGCACGGTGACGAGTGCCAGCGCGTCGAGGCGCGTGCCGAGCGTCGTCAGCTCGTGATAGTGCGTGGCGAACAGGCAGCGCGCGCGGACCTGGTCGTGGACCGCCTCGAGCACCGCCCAGGCGATCGCCAGCCCGTCGTAGGTCGACGTGCCACGCCCGACCTCGTCGAGGATGACGAGACTGCGCGCCGTCGCGGTCGACAGGATCGCCGCAGTCTCGACCATCTCGACCATGAAGGTCGACCGGCCCTGCGCCAGATTGTCCGACGCGCCGACGCGGCTGAACAGGCGGTCGACGACGCCGATGTGGGCGGCGGCCGCCGGCACGAACGATCCCGCCTGGGCGAGGACGGCGAGGAGCGCGTTCTGCCGCAGGAAGGTCGACTTGCCGGCCATGTTCGGGCCGGTGACGAGCCACACGCGCCGTTCCGGCGACAGGTCGGCGTCGTTGGCGACGAAGGTGCCGCGCGCGGCGCGGACGGCGCCCTCGACGACCGGATGGCGGCCGGCGGTGATGGCGAAGGCGCAGCTGTCGTCGACCGTCGGCCGGGTCCAGTTGTCGCGCGCGGCGCGCTCGGCGTGGGCGGCGGCGACGTCCAGGCGGGCGAGCGCCTGCGCCGTGGCGGCGATCCCCTGTGCTTCGGCGAGGACCGCTTCGCGCAGGGCTTCGAAGTGCGCCGCCTCGGCCGCCAGCGCATGGTCGCCGGCGGTCGCGATGCGCGTGGCGAGCGCGGCGAGTTCCCCGGTGCCGAAGCGGACCACGCCGGCGAGCGTCTGGCGGTGGACAAAGCCGGGGTCGGCGAGCAGCGGGTCGGCGGCCCGCGCCGCGACCTCGATGTGGTAGCCGAGCACGTTGTTGTGGCGGATCTTGAGCCCGGCGACGCCGGTCTCGCTCCGCAGCCGCGTCTCCAGTGCCGCGACCAGCCGCCGGCCGTCGTGGGCGGCGGCGCGAAGGTCGTCCAATGCCGCGTCGAAGCCGACCGCGACGAAGCCGCCGCCCGCCGCATCGACCGGCGGCTCGGCGACGAGGGCGGCGGCGAGCGCGTCGACCAGCGCGCCGTGCGGGCCGATGCGCGCGAGGGTGGCGGCGAGCAGCGGCGGCGGCGCGACATCGGGCACGGCGGCGAGTGCGGCCTTCAGCGCCTGCGCCGCGCCCAGCCCGTCGCGGATGGCG
>JAFARM010000338.1 GCA_019245455.1 Sphingomonadaceae bacterium
CGGCCGTGCGTCTCGACGAGGATGGTTTCGTAGGTCACGAGGCCCCCTCACTTCATCGTCGGGATGACGAAGCTGCTGTCGGTCACGGCCGCGCCCGCGTCCATGCCCGGCCAGCGCTGCGTCACCGTCTTGACCTTGGTGTAGAAGCGCACGCCCTCTTCGCCGTGAATGCCGATGTCGGCAAAGGCCGACCGCTTCCACCCGCCGAAGCTGTGGTAGGCGACCGGCACCGGGATCGGCACGTTGATGCCGACCATGCCGACGTCGACCGACGCGGCGAACTCGCGCGCAGCAGGGCCGGAGCGGGTGAAGATGGCGACGCCGTTGCCGTACTGGTGCTTCGACGGCAGCGCGATCGCCTCGGCCAGGCTGTCGGCGCGGACCATCTGCAGCACGGGGCCGAAGATTTCGTCCCGGTAGCTCCGCATCGTCGGCTGCACGTGGTCGAACAGCGTCGGGCCGACGAAGAAGCCGCCCTCGTGCCCCTGCAGCGTGAAGCCGCGGCCGTCGACGACGAGCTCAGCCCCCTCATCGACGCCCAACTGGATGTAGCCCTCGATCCGCGCCTTGTGCGCGGCGCTGACCACCGGGCCGTAGTGCGCATCGCGGTCGGTCGAGGTGCCGAGCCGCAGCTTGGCGATCTCGGGCAGCAGCGCCTCGCGCAGCGTGTCCGCCGTCCGCGCGCCAACGGGGACCACTACCGGCAGCGCCATGCACCGCTCGCCCGCCGAGCCGAACGCCGCGCCGACGAGGTCGGCGACGGTCTGGCCCATGTCGGCGTCGGGCAGGACGATACCGTGGTTCTTGGCCCCGCCCATCGCCTGGACGCGCTTGCCGGCGGCCGTGCCCCGTGAATAGACGTAATGGGCAATGTCGCTCGACCCGACGAAGCTGATCGCGCGGACCACCGGCGAATCGAGCAGCGCGTCGACCGCCACCTTGTCCCCGTGGACGACATTCAGCACCCCCGCCGGCGCACCCGCCTCGAGCATCAGCTCGCCCAGCCGCACCGGCAACGACGGGTCGCGCTCCGACGGCTTCAGGATGAAGGTGTTGCCGCAGGCGATGGCGACGCCGAACATCCACATCGGGATCATCGCCGGGAAGTTGAACGGCGTGATGCCGGCGACGACGCCCAGCGGCTGGCGCAGCGAATAGACGTCGATCCCCGGCCCGGCGCCGTGCGTATAGTCGCCCTTCAGCAGGTGCGGGATGCCGCAGGCGAACTCGATGACCTCGAGCCCGCGCTGGACGTCGCCGCGGCTGTCGGCGACGACCTTGCCGTGCTCGGCCGACAGCATCTCGGCGAGGCTGTCGATCTCGTTCTCGACGAGGCGCTTGAACTCGAACAGGACGCGGGCGCGGCGCTGCGGGTTGACCGCCGCCCAGCCGGGCTGTGCCTTGGCGCCCGCGTCGATCGCCGCCGCGACGGTGGCGGCGTCAGCGAGCGCGACCCGCGCCTGGACGCGGCCGGTGTTGGGATCGAAGACGTCGCCGCGGCGCTCGCCGCCGACGCTCGCTCCGCCGATCAGGTGGTCGATCTCGCGCAACGCTCGCACTCCCCAAGGCTTTGGCCGCGTCTCCCACGCCAGCGGCCGCTACGCAACCGGATCAGCCGGCGACCTTGCGTCGATATTGACCCGGCGACAGGCCGATCAGGCGGCCGAAGGCGACGGTAAAATGCGACTGGTTGGCAAAGCCGCAGGCGAGTGCGATCTCGGCCAAGGGCAGGCTGGTCTTGGCCAGCAGGGTTCGTGCGCGGTCGAGCCGGCGCGCGCGCACGTAGCGGTACGGCGTCTCGCCGGTGGTCAGCTTGAACATCCGCGCGAAATGGAACGGCGACAGGCCGGCAACGCGCGCCATGTCGGCCAGCGTGATCGCCTGGTCGAGGTCGCTCTCGATGAACTCGAGCGTCCGCCGCAGTCGCGACGGGCTGAGATGAATGCGCAACGGCTCGGGGGCCAGCGCGTCGGCGGGATCGGCAAGGATGGTGCCGATCACCCGGCTGACCCCCTCGATCAGCAGTGTCGAGGCGAAGCCGGGAGAACGCATCTCGCGTTCGATGATCTCCATCAGCTGGCCCAGGCGTGCGCTGCGCGTCGCGAACATCGGCGGCAACTCACGCCCCTCAGTCATCGCGGCGAGGCGGTCGCGCGCGAAATAGAAGTTGAGGGTCGGCGTCGCCGCCGGAGCCTCGATCTCGATATCGGCACCGCACGGCGCGAACATGACGCGCGGTCCGATCAGCTGCCGCTGAAAGAACCGCCCAGCGATCCGGCCCTCGAAGCGTCCGGTCGTCCCGGCGTTGAACAGAAGAGCATCCCATTCGTCGCCGCTGCCCGGCGAAACGGTCTTCGCGCTGCCCGGTGCATCGAGCCCGAAGTGGCGAACGATGACCAGCCCGGCAGTGGCATCGGCGTAGGTCTCGAAGCGCGGCTTCGCGCTGAAATCGACCCTGTCGTAGGCGCTAAGCCCGCTGCTGGCCCTGGTAAAAACGGGTTGGCCGGCTGCCGCCGCCATAATTTCTCCTCCGTCCCGCGGCGATGTCGCGCAAGCTCCTTACGCGCGCAACTGCGCCGACGCCCGACAAGCGCAAGATTAGACAATAGCACGAAGGGTGCGAAAGCCAGCACGCGCGTTGGACTCCAACGCTACCCGGTCTGTCCCGGCCGGCCGGGTCGTGACACGAGGAGGCGGCGGATGGACACGGCGACGGTCGGGCACGACCTCGAAGCGCACGAACGCCGGGCGCTCGCCCGCTATATCGCCCGTCAATGGCCGATGCTGGACGCCGAGGATATCGTCCAGGATGTCTGCCTTGCCTTTTGGGCGCAGCGGCAACGCTTCGATCCTGCCCGGCCGCGCCTGCCGTATCTCTACGGCATCGCCCGCCATCGCGTCATGGATCGGCTGCGCGCGCTCTATCGCGGCCGCGGCCGCAGCGACGACCTGACGGAAGCCACCGCGGCGACGCAGCCGCACGACGCCGTCAGCGCCCGTCACGACGTCGGCCGCCTGCTTGGCATCCTGCCGCCGGGACAAAGCCAGGCGATCGTCGCCATGCGCCTTAACGGCATGAGCGCGGTCGAAGCGGCGGAAGCGTGCGGGCAGAGCGTGTCGCTGGTCAAGGTCAACTGCCACCGCGGCATCAAGCGGATGCGCGCGGCGAGCGGCGGCGAGCTCAACCTGTAGGCGCGGTCATCCCGACAGTGCTCGAACGACACCCTTTCTTCAGACCGCCGCCAGCGCCTGGGCGAAGTCGGCGATCAGGTCGTCGGGATGCTCGACGCCGATCGAGACGCGGACCAGGTTGTCGGTGATGCCGAGCTCCGCCTTGCGCGCGGGGGCGACCGACAGGTGCGTCATCGCTGCCGGGTGCGAGGCGAGGCTTTCGGTGCCGCCGAGGCTGACCGCCAGCTTGACCAGCTTCAGGTGGTCGAGGAGCTGGAACGCCTCCGCCTCCCCGCCCTTGACCAGCACGCTGAAGGTTGACCCTGCGCCGGCGCAGTGGCGGGTGAAGATGTCGTGCTGGCGGCTGCCCGGATCGAGGAAGCCGAGATAGCCGACGCGTTCGACCTTCGGATGCTCGCTCAGGAAGTCGCAGACGACCTTGGCGTTGCTCCCCGCCCGCTCCATGCGCAGTTCGAGCGTCTCGAGGCTGCGGAGCAGCATCCAGGCGGTGTGCGGGTCGGTGATCGTGCCGATCGTGTTCCGCGTCATGCGCACGGGGTTGATCGCCGCCTTCGACCCCAGCACCGCACCCGCGACGAGGTCGCTGTGGCCGCCGACGTACTTGGTCAGGCTGTAGACGACGAGGTCGGCCCCGTTCCTCAGCGGCTGCGCCCACAGGGGTCCCAAGAAGGTGTTGTCGATGATGATCGGCGGCAGGTCGCCTGCGTCGCCGAGCACGGCGGCGCGGGCGTCGCGCACCGCCTCGACATCGACCAGCGCGTTGGTCGGGTTGGCAGGGCTTTCGAGGTAGATCGCCGCGACGCGGCCCTGTGCCTTGGCGCGCGCGATCACCGCCTCGATCTCCTCGCGCGTCGCACCGGCGGGGAAGTCGAGGAACGTCACCCCCATGCGCCCGAGGATGCGGCCGATCAGCGTCTCGGTCGCGGCGTAGAGCGGCGCCGAGTGGACGATGACGTCGCCGGGCCGGACCAAAGCGAAGAACACCGTCGCGATCGCCGACATTCCGCTGGAGAAGACCAGCGCGTCCTCGGCCTCCTCCCACAGCGCCAGCCGGTCCTCCAGGATCTCCTGGTCGGGGCCGTTGAAGCGCGAATAGACCAGCCCCTCCGCCCCGCCCGGGCGGACGCCGGTGATGCCCTCGAAGAAGCGCTTGCCGTCGGCCGCGCTCTCGAAGACGAAGGTCGAGGTGAGGAAGATCGGGGGTTTGAGCGACCCCTCCGACAGCGCGGGGTCGAAGCCGTAGCCCATCATCATCGTCGACGGGTGGAGCTTGTGGTTGCCGAGCGTGGTCGACTGGTGCGCCGGCGCGCGCTTGCGCGGCACGCTCGTCATGGTGTTTTCGGTCGGGTCGGCCATGGTACGCCTCGGGCAAGGGATCGGTTGCCCGCCCTCTACGCCCGGCGCGGGCGAAAGGCGAGGCGGCGCGGCTTGACGGCCGATGGACCGCCGGCTTGATGGCCAGCGGGATGCGTCGGGGTGGGCAGGTGAAGACGATCGTGGCGGCGGCGCTGGCGCTGCTGATTGCCGTGCCGGCAGCGGCGGTGCCCCCGCCCGAGGCCTATGGTGCGCTGCCGAGCGTCGACCTCATCACCCTGTCGCCCGACGGTAGCCTGATGGCGACACGAACAGGAGTGAGGCTCGGGGTATGGCCCGCGGCTCTGATCGCTGTCGCGGCCAAATGAGCGTGAGCACACCCCATCCATGTACCCGCCGCAAAAGAGCTTGGATTTTGAACAACAAACTTTGTCTGTTACTTACAGGTCTTCAAATCTCCGTGTATGCGGCTTCTGTTATATTGGTCGCTGGGCAAGGCGAGCAAGCCTATGCGACCGCTAATACGCACGTATACAAGCAGCAAGCCGTAAAAACGGTCACTTCGAAGCAACCGGAACCTCCAGCTCCGGTGTTGCCTCAGAGGCAGTGCTATCCTGGTAGTCCGACGGGGATCTCCTGCGATGGCATCAGCGCGAAAGCGGCCGTCGATCAGGCTGGGGACGCGGACAAACAAGTTGCGCTATTGTGGCCGCAATTTGGCGTAAGCTTTGCAACGCTCGTAGCGGCTTTTGCTGCGGCAGCTTACGCACGAAACGCTGTTGTTGAAGCAAAGCGTAATGCTGACATCGCCCGCGACTCCGATCGTGCATGGATTGTCTTTGATGCCATTGAGGGGCGGCGTTCGATAGGTACAGATGGTCTTACGCACGGCGTGAATATCTGGACAAAATTCATAAACGCGGGGAACAGCCCTGCACTTGAAGTTCTGTGCTTCTTACAGATCGAGTACGTTACTGACGAATCGCTGATCGATAATTATCAGTTTTCTCCCATTGATAACAGGAAATCGGGGCATTCGGTCGTTGGTCCGGGGCGATCAATCGGTCCCGGCTATGGCAGCATTGATAAAACAACCTACACTGATCTATACTACAAGAAGTCATTTGCTGTGATTCGGTCAGGAGCTAAGTACACCGACTTCCATACCAAGCAAGCAAGAGTTATCGATATCTATTTCCGTTTTGTGCCGATACATCCTCCAGATAAACTCTTTAGTGAGGGAGATGCGCCCTTTTATACTCAGTTTATGGGCATGGGGGACCGAAGTCGAGCAACTTGACGCGTCCGCGGACGACGCCTGTGTCGCCGCATCGCTGCCGAGGGGCACTATTGGTAGAAGTGGAATTCTACTGTCAACGCGTAGTTGAGTGCTGCCGCCATTCTGACCCTGCCGCCCGGGCGCGCGGCCAAGGGCCTGCCGCTCGTCGTCCTGCCGCACGGCGGGCCAGGGGCGAGCGACGATCCCGGCTTCAACTGGCTGGCGCAGGCGATCGCCAGCCGAGGCTATGCGGTGCTGCAGCCGCAGTTCCGCGGCTCGACCGGCTTCGTTGAGCCATTCCACGCCGCGGGATACGGCGAGTGGGGCCGCAAGATGCAGACCGACCTGTCGGACGGCGTCGCCCATCTGGCGAAGGACGGCACGATCGACCCCAAGCGCGTGTGCATCGTCGGCGGCAGCTATGGCGGCTATGCCGCGCTCGCCGGCGTGACGCTGCAGCACGGCATCTACCGCTGCGCCGTCAGCCTCGCCGGGCCGAGCGACCTGAAGGCGATGCTGAGCTACGAGACCGACGTCACCAGCGGCTCGGACAACCCGACCCTGCGCTTCTGGAAGCGGTTCATGGGCGCCAGGACGCGAACCGATCCCATGCTCGACACCATCTCGCCGATCCGGTTCGCCGTCACGGTCGACGTCCCCGTCATGCTGATCCACGGCAAGGACGATACCGTCGTCACCTATGACCAGAGCCGGGCGATGGCCGCGGCGCTGACCAAGGCCGGGCACCCGCCCGAGTTCGTCACGCTGCCGGGCGAGGACCACTGGCTGTCGCGCGGCCAGACGCGTACCGCCATGCTGGCGGCGACGATCGCCTTCCTCGCGAAGCACCTGCCGCCCGACGCCGCAGCGACCGGGTCCGCGAAGGCGGCTGCCGCGCCCTAGCTTCCGCCCTCGGCCACCGCGTGCTACGGCGCGGCCATGCTGTCGATCAACGCCGTCACCGTCCGCCTTGGCGGGCGGACCATCCTCGACCGCGCGACGGCGGCGATCCCGCCGCGCGCGC
>JAFARM010000065.1 GCA_019245455.1 Sphingomonadaceae bacterium
GGTTTTTGTTAAGGCGGGCATGGTAGAGACATTCGCCGAGATTGCCCCCGGCCTGAAGCACAGCATCAGTCACCGCGCCGCCGCGTTCGCCAAGCTCCGTGCCGCCTGCCTGGGAGACGAGACATGAGCCACGATGCCGACACAGCCGCCATCCGCGCCGTTCTTGATGCGCAGGAGGCCGCCTGGGCCGCGGGTGACGCGCAAGGGTTCGCCGCGGCGGTCACCGACGACGTCGTCTTCACCAACATCGTCGGGATGTTCTCGATGGGCCGCGCGCCGTTCGTCGGGCAGCACGCGCATATCTTCAGTACCTTTTACAAGGGCACGACGATGCGGCAGACGGTTGCCAATATCGCCTTCGTCCGCCCGGATGTCGCCGTCGTCGACACGCTGACCGAGGGCACCGGCTTCGGCGAGCTGCCGCCGCCGATCGCCAAGCACGTGACCGACGGCGCGATAAGGACGCGACTTGAGCAGGTTATGGTCCGGAACGACGGCCGCTGGCAGGTCGCGGCGTTCCACAACGTCGTCATCGACGCCGCTGCCGCGGCCGCCGCGCCGCCGCCGCGGTGAGCGATCCGCTCGCGGTCTACGTCCACTGGCCGTTCTGCGTCTCGAAATGTCCGTACTGCGACTTCAACAGCCATGTCCGTGGTTCCCCTGATGAGGCGGGATGGCGCGAGGCGCTGCTGGCGGAGCTTTCCTACGAGGCGGCGCGGACCCCCGGACGCAGGGTGGAGAGCCTGTTTTTCGGCGGCGGCACCCCCTCCCTGATGGCACCGGAAACGGTCGCCGCCGTGATCGCTGCCGTGAGCAATCTCTGGATGCACCAGATCACGGAAATCACGCTCGAGGCCAACCCGTCGAGCGTCGAGGCGGCCCGCTTCGCCGGCTTCGCCGCGGCCGGTGTCAACCGCGTCAGCCTGGGCCTGCAGGCGCTCGACGACGCCGACCTCAAGGCGCTCGGCCGGCCGCACCACCTCGCCCAGGGCCTCGCCGCGCTCGACATCGCGCAGCGGACGTTCCCGCGCGTGTCGATCGACCTCATCTACCAGCGCCCGGGCCAGAGCCTCGAAGCGTGGGACGCCGAGCTGGCGCGCGCGCTCGCCTTCGGCACCGAGCATCTGTCGCTCTACGGCCTGACGATCGAGCCCGGCACGCGCTTCGCCACGCTGCACGCCCGGGGCGAGCTGGCGATCCCCGACGAGGACACCGCCGCCGACCTGTTCGCGCTGACCGCCGAGCGCACCGCCGCCGCCGGCCGCCCGGCCTACGAGGTGTCGAACCACGCGCGCGCCGGCGCTGAGAGCCGCCACAACCTCCGCTACTGGACCTACGGCGACTATGTCGGCGTCGGCCCCGGCGCGCACGGCCGGCTCGGCGGCGAGGCGACGGTGCGGCACCGGAAGCCCGAGAACTGGCTCGCCGCCGTCCGCCAGCACGGCCACGGCATCGCCACGACCGAGCCGCTCGACCCCGCCACCCGCGCCCGCGAGGCGCTGATGATGGGGCTGCGGCTGGCGGCCGGCATCGACGCGGCGGTGTTCGCGCGGCGGACGGGCGTGGCGCTGGCCGATGCGGTCGACCCGGCGGGGCTGGCGCGGATGACGGACCTCGGCTTCGTCGACCACGACGCCGCCGGCCTGCGCCTGACGCCGCGCGGGCGGCCGCTGCTTAATGCCGTGCTGGCCGAACTGATCTAGGCACCGGCCGATCGACGAAGAGCCCCATCCAACCAACAGGTCATGCTGGCGCAGGCCAGCATCCACGGCGGTGCAACCGGGCAGGCCGGGCGTCACGCACGACCGTGGATGCTGGCCTGCGCCAGCATGACTCCGGTTTGGGAAAGATGGCGCGCGGTCCGTGCGGCTGGCCGGTGCCGAATGCGATCCTCGCCGAACGCGCCTGATCCCACTCCCCTTCCCCGCGCCCGCCCCTCGCCTCCCCCGCTCATGCTGAGCTTATCGAAGCACTGTCGAAGGTCCGTGCGTGCTTCGACAAGCTCAGCATGAGCGGGTTCGGGTAGGCAAGACGCGTGCTTCGACAGGCTCAGCATGAGCGGGTTTGGGTAGGCGGAACGCGGGCTTCGACAGGCTCAGCATGAGCGGGGGCGGGTAGGCAGGACGCGGGCTTCGACAAGCTCAGCATGAGCGGGTTTGCTTATCGGGATTGCCGCGCACGCTGCTGTTCCTCACACTCGCTCATGCTGAGCCGGTCGATGCACGCTGCCGTTCCTCTCCCCCGCTCATGCTGAGCCGGTCGATGCACGCTGCCGTTCCTCTCCCCCGCTCATGCTGAGCCGGTCGATGCACGCTGCCGTTCCTCT
>JAFARM010000140.1 GCA_019245455.1 Sphingomonadaceae bacterium
CAAGATAATCACGTTATGTAGAGGGAGAGGATGATGACGACCGAGACGATGACGGCGGCACCGGCGGGCAATGGGCTGACACAAGCGCGGACGCTGGCGATCGGGGCGTTCAGCACGGCGATCTGGTTCGGCGTGGCGATGTTCATCCGCTTCGCCGGGCCGGCGGGCGTGTTCGACGGCCTGCGCGGCGTGCTGCTCTATGCGCTGACGATCCCCGTCACGATCCCGCTCAATGCGCGCCTGCTGAGGATGAGCGGGCTGCCGAAGCGCGACATCGCCACGCCGGTCGCGCTCGCCGCCATCGTGCCGCCGATGCTGGAGGGCATCGTCATGCGCTGGTTCCCGGCGGTGTACGGCGGCGATCCCGCCGTGATGCTGAGCGGGGCGATCTGGATCCTGTGGGCGATCGGCGTCGGCATGGCACTGGCGGTCGCAACCGCTGCATCGGTGCGCGGCGAATGACGACCGAGCTGACGGCGCTGGTCGCCTGTGCGCTGCTGGCGCTGGGCCTCGCGCTGCTGACGGTCGCCGTCCACCTGCGCGCCTTCGGCGGGCCGGCAATCCGCAGCAGCCGCGACGACTACCCGCCGCTGACCGGCCTCGCCGGGCGGGTGGTGCGGGCGCAGGCGAACCACGGCGAGGCGCTGCTGCCCTTCGCCGTGGTCACGCTGGCGGCGGCGCACCTCGGCGTGTCGAACGGGGTGACGGCGGGCGCGGCGGAGGCCTTCCTCGGCGCCCGCATCGCGCACGCCAGCCTGTACCTCGCCGGCGTACCGATCCTGCGCTCGGTCGCCTTCTATGCCGGGCTCGTCGCGACACTGGTCATCGCCGCGCAGTTGCCGCTGCGGTTCATCTGAAACGGAACCGGGCGGGCCTTGCGGCCCGCCCGGTCAATTGTCGATGCTGCGCGCTTACGGCATCAGCACGGTGTCGACGACGTGGATGACACCGTTCGACTGGTAGACGTCCTTGATCGTGGCGGTCGACATCCCACCCTTGGCGTCGGTCAGCATCAGCTTGCCGCCGACCATCCTCGCCGTCAGCGGCTCGCCCTGGACGGTGGTCAGCGTCGCCGTGCCGCCGCCGGCCTTGATCGCCGCGGCGATCGCCTTCGAATCCATCGCGCCGCTGACGACGTGATAGGTCAGGATCTTGGTCAGCGTGTCCTTGTTCTCGGGCTTGACCAGCGAATCCACCGTGCCGGCGGGCAGCTTGGCGAAGGCGGCGTTGGTCGGGGCGAAGACGGTGAACGGTCCCGGCCCCGACAGCGTGTCGACGAGACCGGCGGCCTTGACCGCGGTGACCAGCGTCGTGTGGTCCTTGGAGTTGACCGCGTTCTCGACGATGTTCTTCGACGGGTACATTGGCGCGCCGCCGACGGTGACGGTCTTGGTGTGCATCATCTCGGCACCGGCGGCCGTGGCGAGCGTGGCGGCGACAGCGAGCAGGGCGGCGCCGAGGGCGCGCGTCGGGGTCTTCATGCTGATCTCTCCGTAGAAGCTTGGGTCCGCGATCGGGACGGCGCAGTTACGAATGCCGGCGAGCGGCGGATGCAGCCTAGAGCGCCGTCAGCGTTCCCGTCGCCACCACCGGACCGGTCGGCTGGCCGGTCGGCGAGCCGCCGGCGGGTTCGAGGCTGATCGCCAGCGTCGCGCCCTTGGTCAGCTTGGCGCGAAGCTGCGGCGAGACGACGTGCGCCTGCGGATCGGCGAGGTCGATCGTGCCGAGCGACTGCGGCTTGTCGGTGCCGGTGATGACCCACAGCTCGGGCGTCAGGCCACGGCTCGGCGCCTTCGCCGCCGGCGTCAGGATGACCGCGCCGCGCGCGGCGTCCCACGTCGCGGTGATGACGACGGCCTTGGCCGCGTCGGTCGTCGCCATCGATGCGGCGAGGAGGGGACCGCTCGAGGCCGGCGCGGGCGGCCGCGTCGGCGGGGTCGCGCCGGGACGGACCACGAGCAGCGCCAGCGCCACGGCGGCGACGGCGCTCGCACCGAAGGCCAGCCCGCGCCACAGCGCGAGCGTGCGCGCCACTGGACCGGGCGCGGGCGCGGGGTCCGTGCGCGGTGCCTCGCGGAACAGCTCGCGCTCGACCGCGGCCCAAACCGCCGACGGCGGCGCGACCGGGGCGACGGCGTCGGCCAGCGGCCCCAGCTCCGCCTGCCAGCGGGCGACGTCGGCGGCAAAGGCGGGGTCGCGGCGCAGGCGCAGCTCGGCCGCGCGCAACGCCGGCCCGTCGAGCGCGCCGAGCGCATAGTCGAGCGCCAGCGCCGCGTCGGGCGTCATGTCGTCGTCAGGCGGCAGCGGGGTCATGCCGCCAGCTCGCTACGCATCCGGATCAGCCCGCGGCGCACCCAGCTCTTCAGCGTGCCGACGGGAACGCTCTCGCGCTCGGCGATCGCCTCGTAGGTGACGCCGTCGTAGAAGGCGCTGCGGATCACCGCGGCGTGGCGCGGGTCGAGGCGATCGAGTGCGGCGGCGACGCGGCGAGCGTCGTCCGACTGCGCCAGCATCGCTTCGGCCGACGGCGCCGGCTCCGGCACGTCGGCCGCCTGGTCGAGCGTCGTCGTCGGCCGCGTGCCGCGCGCGCGCAGCCGGTCGATGGCGCGGTTGCGCGCGATCGTCACCATCCAGGTGATCGGGCTGGCGCGGCTGGCGTCGAACTCCGCCGCCTTGCGCCAGACGGTGATGTACACCTCCTGCAGCACGTCTTCCGCTTCATTCCGTTCGTGCAAGATACGGAGGATCACGCCAAACAGCTTCGCCGACGTCGCTGTATATAATTGCTTGAGCGCCGCCCGCTCGCCCGCCCCGATCGCCGCCAGCAGCCGGCCAAGGTCGGCGGTGGTCAAGCCGAACGCACCTGCATCGCGATCGGCCCTTCGGCTCGTCCGTGGACGAACTGGTCGACGTACGCATTACCCGAGGTGTCGATCATCTCGCGTGCACCCTGCCAGATGATATGGCCGGCGTATAGCATGGCGATGCGGTCGGCGATCTTCCGCGCGCTGGCCATGTCGTGGGTGATGGTCAGCGCGGTTATTCTTAAATCTTTGACAAGACTGACGATCAGATCGTTGATGACGTCGGCCATGATCGGATCGAGCCCGGTGGTGGGTTCGTCGAAGAAGATGATCTCCGGCCGTGCGGCGATGGCGCGGGCGAGCGCGACGCGCTTCTGCATTCCCCCCGACAGCTCCGACGGGCGCAGGTCGGCGACATCGGCGCCGAGCCCGACGCGCGCGAGGTTGTCGAGCGCCGCCGCCTTCAGCTTCGCCGCACCCCGCCCGCGCGGCAGGGCGAAGGCGACGTTGCGCCAAACCGACAGCGAGTCGAACAGCGCGCCGCCCTGGAACAGCATCCCGAATTTCGCCTGGTGGGCGGCGAGCGCCGCGCCGCGCAGGCGCGTCACCTCGACGCCGTCGACGACGATGCTGCCGGCGTCAACGCGGAGCAGGCCTAGGATCGACTTGATCAGCACCGACTTGCCCGTCCCCGAGCCGCCGATGACGACGAGCGACTCGCCCGCGCCGACGTCGAGGTCGACGCCGTCGAGCACGACCTTCGGGCCGAAGCGCTTGGCGACCCCGCGCAGGGCGATCTTCGCGCTCATCCGCCGAAGACGATGACGGTGATGACGAGGTTCGACATCAGGATCAGGATGAAGGCGCTGACCACCGCATTGGTCGTCGCCCGGCCGACGCCCTCCGCGCCGCCGCTCGAGGTGAAGCCGTGGTAACAGCCCATCAGCGCGATGATGAAGCCGAACACCGCCGCCTTGACCAGCGATGACACGACATCGTCGGTGCGGAGGAACGACACCGTGCGGTCGAGATAGCCGGCGGCGTTGAACCCGAGCCGCGTCGTCGCGAGGATGAAGCCGCCGAGTACGCCGAGGATGTTCGAGACGAGGACGAGGAGCGGCATCATCAGCGTCGCCGCCAGAACGCGCGGGCCGATCAGATAGCGGAACGGGTCGGTGCGTAGCGTCGTCAGGGCGTCGATCTGCTCGGTCACGCGCATCGTGCCGAGCTCGGCCGCCATCGCGCTCGACACGCGCCCGGCGACCATCAGTCCGCCCAGCACCGGACCGAGCTCGCGGACGATGCCGATGACGGTGACGGCGGGAACGGTCGCCGCCGCGTTGAAGCGGCTGCCGCCGATGAAGATCTGCTGCGCCAGCGCCGCGCCGGTGAACAGCGCCGTCATGCCGACGACGGGCAGCGAGAACCAGCCGATGACGAGCAGCTGCTCGCCCAGCCGCGCGGGATAATAAGGCGGGGTCGCCGCCCGGCCGATGGCGCGGCCGGCGAAGATGACGATGCGGCCGACGAGCGCCAGCCCGCCGAGGACGAAGCGGCCGATCGCGCGGAGGACGCCGAGGATATCGTGGGGCACGCCGGTCATTCGCAGGCGCGGGCATAGCGGTGGCCAAGGCCGGTCAGCAACTCATATTCCGATAGGTTCGCGTGGCGCGCGGTCGCGGCAAGGTCGAAGGCAATCTCGACCCAGTCCCCTTCCGCAGCCGGCGCGGCGGTGACGTCGGCGGCGCAGAGGTCCATCGATACGCGGCCGACCACCGGACAGCGGACGCCGGCGGCGAGAATCGCGCCGCGGTTCGACAGGGCGCGAGCATAGCCGTCGGCGTAGCCGAGGTTGAGGATGGCGACGCGACTGTCGCGCGCCGCCGTCCACGTCGCGCCATAGCCGACGCTCGCCCCCGCCGGCACGGCGCGGACCTGGATCACGCGGGCGTGCAGCCGAACGACGGGACTTGTACCGCCGCCGTACAGCGCCAGGCCGGGACGGGTCAGATCGCAGTAGTAATCGCGGCCGAGCCGGATGCCGGCCGAGTTGCACAGCGCCGCCCGCCGCGCCGGGACCGCCGCGACGACGGCGCGGAAGGCGGCGAGCTGGGCCGGGTTGTGCGGACTGTCCGGCCTATCGGCGCAGGCGAGGTGGCTGTGCAGGACGTCGATCGCCAGGCCGTCGAGCAATCCGGAACCCGCTTCCGCCGGGGTCAGGCCAAGGCGGTTGATGCCGGTGTCGACCATCACGTCGCACGGCCGCTCGGGAGCCGCTGCCCGCCACGCCGCGACCTGAGCGGGCGTCGACAGGACGGGAACGGCGTCGCTGGCCAGCGCGGCCCCCATCTCGCCCGCCTGCACGCCGTGGAGCACCGCCAGCCGCGTCCCCTTCGGCATGGCCAGCGCAGCCGCTTCGTTCCAGCTGGACACGAAGAAGTCGCGGCAACCGGCGACCGCCAGCGTGTCGACGACCGTCTGCGCGCCGAGGCCGTAGCCGTCGGCCTTGACCGCCGCGCCCGCTGTCCCCGGCGCACAGGCCGTCGCGCACGCCCGCCAGTTGGCGGCCAGCGCGGCGGTGTCGATCGTCAGGCGAAGGTTGGTCATGGCGGGCGGCTTACGCGAGGCGGTCGTCGGCTTCAAACCACGGCGCGCGCGGTCCTGATTCTCGCCGGCGCACGCCGTTCCCACGCCCGCTCGATCAATCCGCCGATCTGCCCCGCGTCGGCGGCGTCGAGCCGGACGAGTACCCAGTCGTAGGGCGCATAGTGCGGCGTGACGTGGAACACGTCCGGCGACGCCGCGATCAGGGCGTCGCGAAGCCCCTCCTCGACGTGCAGGACGACGTCGCCGTCGTCGCGTAGGCGGGCGAGCAGCTTGCCCGCGACCTTGATCGCCGGGGTGCCGTACGATGTCCCCCGCTCGACTCCTGGCAACGCGAGCGCTGCCGCGGCGACATCGTCGAACGTCAGGTCAGACCCGCATCGGCATCAGGACGTACAGCGCGGCGCTGCTATCGTCCTGGCGGATCAGCGTCGGCGCGGCGGCGTCGGCGAGGTGGACCTCGACCGCATCACTGTTCACCTGGTCGAGGATGTCGAGCAGGTAGCGATAGTTGAAGCCGACCTCGAACTCGGGCGCGGCATAGTCGGCGGGGATCTCCTCCGACGCCGTGCCGTTCTCCGGGCTGGTCACCGACAGCGTGACCTTGTCGTGGCCGAGCGCGATCTTGACCGCGCGCACCTTCTCGGTCGTGGCGATGGCGGCGACCCGGTCGACGCCCTGCGCCAGGCTCTTGCGGTCGATCCGGAGCAGGCGGTCGTTCGCCGTCGGGATGACGCGGCTGTAGTCGGGGAAGGTGCCGTCGATCAGCTTCGAGGTGAGGACGGCGTTGCCCAGCTTGAAGCGGATCTTCGACGGCGACAGCTGGATCTCGACCAGGCCGTCGACCTCGTCGAGGAGCTTCCTGATCTCGCCGACGCACTTCCTGGGGACGATGACGTCGGGCATCCCCTTGGCGCCCTCGGGCAGGTCGAGCTCGATCCGCGCGAGGCGGTGGCCGTCGGTGGCGACGGCGCGGAACTTCGGCGTATCGCCGCCGGCGACGTGGAGGAAGATGCCGTTCAGGTAATAGCGCGTCTCCTCGGTCGAGATGGCGAAGCGCGTGCCGTCGATGATCTCGCGGAGCGTCTCGGCCTCCAGGCTGAACTTCGTCGGCAGGTCGGTCTCGGCGATGACCGGGAAGTCGTCGCGCGGCAGGGTCGCGAGGTTCGAGCGGTAGCGGTCGGCCGTCACCGTCATCTTCTCGGCGGCGACGCTGATCTCGACCTGCGCCCCCTCGGGCAGCTTGCGGGCGATGTCGAACAGGGTGTGGGCGCTGACCGTCGTCGCGCCGGGCGTGGTGATGTGCGCCGGCACCGTCTCGACGACCTGCAGGTCGAGGTCGGTCGCCATCAGGCGGAGGCCACCGTCGCGCGCTTCGATGAGGACGTTCGACAGGATGGGGATGGTGTTCCGCCGCTCGACCACCGACTGGACGTGCGCCAGGCACTTGAGCAGTGTCGCGCGTTCGACCGTCGCCTTCATTCGATGCCCTTGATTGAGGTCCGCCCCTGACGTCGCGCGACTATAGCGCGGAGGATGGGCGAGGCTAGTGCGATTGCGCGGGTTGGCGTGACCCCCTTCTCCCT
>JAFARM010000173.1 GCA_019245455.1 Sphingomonadaceae bacterium
CCCGGCGTTCTTCGCCCGCAAGCCCGGATCCGGGCTGCCGTGGCTCGGCGGCTCGGACCAGTCGACCGTGTGGACGGCCGCGTCTCCGAAGATGATCATGGGCCCGCACCCCGGCGAGGAGGACGAGAAGTACGACCACCCGACGCAGAAGCCGGTCGAGCTGTACACCCGGCCGATCCGCAATCACCTGCCGCCGGGCGAGTGGATCTACGACCCGTTCGTCGGGTCGGGGACGGCGATCATCGCGGCCGAGATCACCGGCCGGCGCTGCCTGGCGATCGACGTCGATCCGGCGTTCTGCGACGTCGTGCGCGAGCGCTACGCCACGTTCACCGAACGGCCCGAGCTGGCGCCGGCGCGGCGCCGTGGGCGCTCGAGGGCGGCGTGATGGGTCGCCGGGGCCCGCCGCCCAGGCCGACGCGGCTGAAGCTGCTGCAGGGGGAGACCCGGCCGTCGAGGATCGGCAGTCCGGAGCCGCAGCCGCGCGAGCACCCGCCCGAGGCGCCGACGTGGCTGGCCGTCGAGGCCCGCGCCGTGTGGGACCGGACCGTCGCCGAGCTCGACGCGATGGGGATGGCGTTCGCCGCCGACGCCGACGCGCTCGCCGTCTACTGCAACGCCGTCGTCAATCACGCCCGCGCCCAGCAGGTCCTCGACCGCTCGGGCGTGCTCGTGAAGGGCGCCGACGGCGGCATCGTCCGCAACCCGGCCAACACGGTCGTCAATCACAACGCCGCGGTGATCGCCAGGTTCGCCCGCGAGTTCGGCCTCACCCCGTCGGCCCGCGTCGGCCTCGCCGGCGAGGCCGAGCCTGAGGACTCCCGCCGGCTCGCCGCCCGACTCCTGAGCTGACCCGGTGAGCGCGGCGCGCCGCCGTCCTCAGTACACGGTCGGCTCCGGGCCCATTGGCCTGACGGCGGGTCGTCCCCGAAGGTTTCACGCCGCGCTCACTTACCTATCCGCCACCGCGGGCGGTTTTCTTACATTCCGACGAGCGCGGCGAAGTTCGACATGACCGTGCGCTGCGATCAGTGCCGCGCCACCGGCCGCCACGTCTGCCGGCCCCGCGCCCAGCGCGTCATCGACATCTTCTCCGAGCTGCTCGTTCACACCAAGGGTCGGTGGGCCCGCGCGCCGTTCGTGCTCGCGCCCTGGCAGCGGCGGGACATCGTCGTCCCGCTGTTCGGCACCGTCGAGTTCTCGAGGGAGTGGGGCCGGTGGGTGCGGCGCTACCGAACCGCCTGGATCGAGGTCGCCCGCAAGAACGGCAAGTCGGAGCTGCTCGCCGGCGTCGCGATCGTGCTGCTGGTCGGCGACGACGAACAGGGGGCCGAGGTCTACGGCGCCGCGCGAGACCGCGAGCAGGCACGCAAGGTGTTCGACGTCGCTGTCCGCATGGTCGAGCTGAGCCCGATCCTCTCGCGGCGGCTGCGGGTCTACCGCCAGACCAAGCGGATCGTCGACGACCAGACCGGCTCCTACTACGAGATCGTCTCGGCGGACGCCGCCGGGAACCTCGGCCACAACCCGCACGGCGTCATCTTCGACGAGGTCCTCACCCAGCCGAGCCGCGACCTGTGGGACGCGTTCGCCACGGCGATGGGCGCCCGCGAGCAGCCGCTGATGCTCGCCGCGACCACCGCCGGCGACGACCCCGTCGGCCTGTGCGCCACCGAGCACGACTACACCGAGCGGGTGCTGCGCCAGCCGCACCTCGACCGCCGCCGCCTCGGGTACATCCGCAACACCCCGAAGGACGCCGACCCGTTCGACCCCAAGACCTGGCGCGCGGCCAACCCGGCGCTCGGCGACTTCAAGTCCGCGCAGACGCTCCGCGACGAGGCCAACAAGGCCAAGCACAACCCGGCGGCGCTCAAGGCGTTCAAGCAGTTTCACCTCAACATGTGGGGCACCTCGGCACTGACCGCGTGGCTCGAGCTGACCGTGTGGGATCAGGCGGCCGGGCTCGTGCGCGTCGAGGAGATGACCGGCCGTCCCGCATTCGCAGGCCTCGACCTCGCGTCAACGACCGACCTCGCGGCCTGGTGCGTTACGACCGCATCTGAGCCCGACCACGCCGGGGAGCGTACCTTCGACGCGATCTGGCGCTTCTGGGCGCCCGAGGCGCGCCAGGCCGGCCTCGACGAGCGCACCGGCGGCCAAGCGTCGGTCTGGGCCCGCGAGGGGTTCCTGCGGTTCACCGAGGGCGACGTCATCGACTACCAGGCGATCCTCCACGACATCGACGTCGACGCCCGCCGGTTCGACCTTCGCGAGATCGGCTACGACCGCTGGGGCATGACGCAGCTCTCGCAGCAGCTCACCGACGCCGGCCTGACCGTGATCCCGGTCGGCCAGGGGTTCGCGAGCATGAGCCCGCCGACCAAGCAATGGGAGGGCCTGATCCGCTCGCGGCGGTATCGTCACGGCGGGAACCCGGTCATGCGCTGGATGATCGACAACGTCAGGGTCCAGACCGACCCGGCCGGCAACGTCAAGATCCACAAGGGCAAGTCGGCCGACAAGGTCGACGGCGCGATCGCCGCCGTGATGGCGCTCGACCGTTGCCTGCGCCAGCCGGTCCGCAAGCGGCGAGCGGTGTTCGTCTGATGGCGATC
>JAFARM010000235.1 GCA_019245455.1 Sphingomonadaceae bacterium
CGCCGACGACGGCGTCGAGCTGCTCCACCTGCGCGAGCGGATGCGCGCCTGGCGCTTCTACGACAGCCTGCGCACCGACCGCGACGCGCCGGCGCGACGGCCGCAGGTCGGCACCTTCACACCCGTGCTGGCGAGCGACGGCGCCGACCTTGGCGCAGCGGTGCAGACGATCATCGAGATCGGCGACCGGGCGGCGCTGGCAGCCACCGTCGCCGACGCCTTCGCCGGCGCGACACTCGACGTCGGCGAGCGGTTCGAAGTCGAGATGCGCCAGCCCGGCCTGCTGCGGCCGCTTGCCGCCGCCGAGCTGTCGGACGGGACGCTGCGCTATTTGCTGCTCGCCGCCGCGCTGCTGTCGCCGCGGCCGCCGGAGCTGATGATTCTCGACGAGCCCGAGGGCAGCCTCCACGCCGACCTGCTGCCGCCGCTTGCGCGGCTGCTGACGCGCGCGGCCGAGCGGTGCCAGATCATCGTCGTCACCCACGCCGAGGCGCTGGCGGACGCGCTGACCGGGCACCGGCCGCACAGCCTCGTCCTTCGCAAGGAATTCGGCGAGACCGTGGTCGATGGCGGCGGTGCGCCGGACTGGACGTGGCCCGCGCGATAGGGCGGGTAGGGGCGCTGCGGGAAGGAGGCAGCGGCAGTGCGCCGGATCGGTCGTGCTGCCCCGCGCGAGGCCGCGCGGGGCAGCACGACGCGGGGAGCGGAGCGTCGGCGTCCCGGATCGGGCGTCGCCCTGGCGCTGCGGGGCCGCACGGTGCGAGCGAGGGGCGCGCGCGGGGTCGAAGAAACCGCTGTCCTACACGGGGGCGATCTGCCACCGTTCTCGCTATGTCCTTGCCCTGCCCTTCGTTCCGACCGGCCCCTGCTCTGCCGGTCCGCACGGGAAGGCGGGTCGAGGGGGGCAGTGCGCGACCTTTGTCAACTTCCGGCGCGTCGACGGCGAGGACAGCGGCGGCGACTCGGGCCTACTGCGTGACGAAGCAGGCGCGGCCGGCGGCGGTCAGCTTGCCGCACGCCGCCTTCGCCGCGTCGTGCGTCGGGAACGGACCCATCTGCAGCTTGGTCACCGGGCCGTCGGTGGCGAACAGCGGCTTGGCCGGGGCGGCGGCCGTCTTGGCGTCGGCCCAGGCGGCGTCGGCCAGCTTGCGCGACGAGAAGGCGCCCAGCTGGACGCGCCAGCCGTCGGGCTTCTTCGCCGGGGCGTCGACCGTCTCGAACGGCTTCAACGGGGCGCGGCTGGCGACGCGGCTCGACGGCGCGGCGTCGATCGGGCGCGCAGCGGCATCGGAGACCTTCGCCGGCGCGCGGGCATCGGCGGGTCGCGATGCCGGGATGTCGACCGTGGCCACGGCGGGACGCGGCGGGGCCCCGGCGGCGGCATCGGCTTCGGCCGGGGTCGGCTGTGGCAGCGGCACCGCCGCCGGTCGGGGTGCCGGGTGGGCGGCGGCGGGCGAGGTTGCCGCCGGGCTCGTCGCGACATCGCCGGAAGGGCGCACGCCTGCCCGGACAGCCGCCGACGATGCCGTCGCGACCGTACGTGCCGGCTGCGGCAGCGTACCGGCGGGTCGGCCAGGGCCCGTCGCCGGCAGGGCTGCGCCGGCGGCGTCGCGTGCCGTCGCCGCGACGGTGGTCGCGGTCGAAGCTGCCGGCGTTGGCGGCGACGATCCCGCCGCGGTCGACGGAACGGCCGTTGTGGGCCCGGCGACGCCAGCTGGGCGTGGCGGGGCCGCAGCCGCCGGCGCGGTGGCCGTCGTTCGCTGCACGCCCGGCGGCGGCGCGACCGCCGAGGGCACGGCCGCCGGCACCGGGGTCGGGCGCTCCGCGGCCGCCGGTGCCGCCTTCGCTGCGTTTGCCGCCAGTGCCGCGGGCACGCCGCTGCCCGCCGCGAGGCTTGCCGCAACGGCTTCGCCAGCGATCCTATCGGCCGGCGACAAGGCCGGCGCGATCCCGCCGAGCGCGGTGACGGCCTGCGGCAGCCCGCTCGCCTGCGCCCGCAACAAATACCCATAACCCAATGACTGCGAACGCGGCAGGCCGTCGCCATTATACGCGGCAATCCCCAGAACATACTGCGCCCGCGCCTCGCCGCGGTCGGCCGCGGTCTTCAGCCACTTGATCGCCTCCGGCTTCTCGCCCGCCTGGAACAGGGCAATGCCGAGGTTGGCCTGCGCCGGCAGATGACCCTTCATCGCCGCTTGCCGGTAATAATCGCGCGCACGCGCCGCGTCGGCGGGCACGCCGCGGCCCAGCTTGTACGCCTGGCCCATGTTGAACAGGGCGTCGGCATCGCCGGCCGCGGCGAACGGCTGCCAGATGGCAACCGCGGCAGGATAGTCGCCGGCGCGCCACTTCTCGACACCCGCCCGGACGGTCGGTGCGACCGTCACCGGTACGGCGGGCGGCGACGCCGGAGGAGGCGCGTGCTTTGCCGCCGTCAGCCCGACCAGCACCGCCGCCAGCACCCCGGTCCTTACCGCTGCCATGCGATTTCGCCCCCCTTGATCGTCATCGTCACGCGTCCCTGGACCGGCAGTCCGTCGAAGGGCGTATTGCCCGCCGCGGCCGCCCCCCGGTCGGCGTCGATCCGCCACGGCGCGTCGGGATCGAACACGACGAGGTCGGCCGGTGCCCCCGGCTCCAGCCGTCCGCCCGGCAGGTCAAAGATCGCCGCCGGCGTCGCCGTCATCGTCTTCAGCAGCGCCGGCCACGCCATGCCGTGGTCGCGGACGAGGGTGCTCGCCAGCGCCAGCAGCGTCTCCGCCCCCACCATTCCGGGTGCCGCGTCGGCGAAAGGCAGGCGCTTGTCCTCCTGCGTCCGCGGGTCGTGGCCGCTGGCGACGATGTCGACCGTGCCGTCCGCGATCGCCGCGGCGACGGCACGGCGGTCGGTATCGTGACGCAGCGGCGGCGACAGGCGCGCGAAACTGCGGTAGCCGGCGATCGCGTCCTCGGCGAGGAGGAAGTGCGCCGGCGTCACGCCGCACGTCACCCGGACCCCGGCGGCCTTCGCCGCGCGGATCTGGTCGAGCGCCTCGGCTGTCGTCACCTGGCGGAAGTGGAGCCGGCACCCCGTCGCTGCGGCAAGGCGCAAGTCGCGGCCGATGGCGATGGCTTCGGCAAAGGCGGGCGCGGCGGGAAGCCCCATGCGGGTCGCGAACTCGCCCGCCGTCGCCACCGCGCCGCCGGTCAGCGCCGTGTTTTCGGCGTGGCTGACGACGACGAGATCGAAGGCGCTGGCGTATTGCATCAGGCGGAACATGACGCCGGCATCGGCCAGCGCCGCCCGCCCCGTGGCGACGCCGACCGCGCCCGCCGCCTGGCACAGGCCGATCTCGGCGAGCTCCGCCCCGGCCAGCCCTCGTGTCGCCGCCGCCAGCGGATGCACCCAGACGTGCGGCTTGCCAATCCGCTGTGCAAACTCGATCAGCGCGGGCTCGTCGAGTGGCGGCGAGCGGTCGGGCATCAGCACGACGCGGGCGATGCCGCCGGCGAGGCAGGCGCGGGCGTCGGCGGCGAAGACCCCCGCGTCGATCAGCGCCGGAGCGACGATCAAGCCGCTGCAGTCGATGACCTCTGACCCTTGGGGCGGCGCGGCGTCGAGGGCGGCGACGAGGCGGTCGGCGATGACCACCGATCCCGCCCGGTCGCGCCCGGTCGCCGGGTCGATCACCCGGGCATTGACGAGGGCGAGGCTCACCACACCCCCCGGCGCCGCCGGGTCAGCACGTCGAGGCACGCCATGCGCACGGCGACGCCCATCTCGACCTGCTCGGAGATCGCCGAGCGGGCGATGTCGTCGGCGACGACCGTGTCGATCTCGACCCCCCGGTTCATCGGCCCCGGGTGCATCACCAGCACGTCGGGCCGCGCCGCCGCCAGCCGCCGCGCCGTCAGGCCGTAGAAGTGGAAGTATTCGCGCGTCGAGGGGACGTACGCTCCGCTCATCCGCTCGAGCTGGAGGCGAAGCATCATCACCACGTCGGCCCCGTCGAGCCCGGCGTCCATGTCGGTAAAGGTCTCGACACCCATCCGGTCGAGGTCGGGGGCGAGCAGCGTCGGCGGAGCGACGGCCCGCACCTTCGCCCCGAGCCGCGCCAGCAGGTGGAAGTTCGACCGCGCCACCCGGCTGTGCAGGATGTCGCCACAGATGGCGACGGTCAGCCCCTCGATCCCGCCCTTGCGCCGGCGGATCGTCAGCACATCGAGCAGCGCCTGCGTCGGA
>JAFARM010000278.1 GCA_019245455.1 Sphingomonadaceae bacterium
TGATCTTCCGGTCGGCCAAAGGCGCGCCGCAGCCTGAGGTGACGGGCGGCGGCGCGGGGATACCGCGTCACGTCGATGGCCACGTGTCGAGCCTCCCCGTGCCTCGACACGTGGCCATCATCATGGACGGCAACGGCCGCTGGGCCAAGGCGCGGGGCCTGCCGCGGGCGGCCGGGCATCGCCAGGGCGCGGAAGCGGCGCGCAAGGTGCTGCGGGCGGCGGGCGAGGCGGGGGTTGAATGCCTCACCCTTTACGCTTTCTCCTCCGAAAACTGGCGTCGGCCGGAGGAGGAAATCAACGATCTGATGGGCCTCCTGCGTTTCTACATCGGCCAGGAGCTGAACACGCTCCACCGCGAAGGCGTGCGCATCAGGGTGATCGGCGACCACCAGGCCTTCCAGCCGGACACTGCGCGGATGGTCGACGAAGCGATCGCGAAGACGGCCGGCAACCGGCGGATGACGCTCGCCATCGCGCTCAATTACGGCGCCCGTGCCGAGATCGTGAAGGCGGCGCGCCTCCTGGCGCAGCGGGCGAAGGAAGACGAGCTGACGCCCGGCGAGATCGACGAGGCGGCGTTCGACGCCACGCTCGATACCGCCGACCTGCCGCCGCTCGACCTCCTGATCCGCACCTCGGGCGAGCAGCGCCTTTCCAATTTCCTGCTCTGGCAGGCGGCCTATGCCGAGCTGCTGTTCGTCGACACGCTCTGGCCGGACTTCGACGGCGACGCCTTGCGCGCGGCGCTCGCCGATTATGCCGCGCGGGAACGGCGGTTCGGCGGGCGATGAGCGACGCTGCGCCCGCGGAGCCGAAGGGCTCCTCCGATCTCACCACCCGCTTCGCGACGGCGGTGGTGCTGATCGCGGTCGCGTGCGCGGCAATCTACATCGGCGGCTGGCTCTTCCGCCTGCTCGCCGCGGGTGTCGCCGGCGTGATGCTCTACGAATGGGCGACGCTCCACAAGGTGGGCCGCATCTGGTGGATCGCCGGGATCGTGCTGATGATCGCGGCCCTGCTGGTCCTGTCGTGGCGCTACTTCCCGCCGGGTACGATCGATTATGTCGAGGGAATCGGCGAGGCGGTGGACGCCCGGTCGCTGCAGCCGGTCTGGGTCGCGTTCGCGGTCATTGCCGGGCTCGGCCTGCTGCTCGGCGCCGTCAGCCGCCGGCTCGCTATGACGACCGGTTTTCTCTACGTCGGCATCCCGACCTTCGCTCTGATCGTTATCGAGTGGGCGCGGTACGACATCGTCTTCTGGCTGATGCTCGTCACCTGGGCGACCGACATCTGCGCCTATTTCGCCGGCCGGCGGATCGGCGGACCCAAGCTCGCGCCGCGGGTCAGCCCGAACAAGACTTGGGCGGGCCTCGGCGGCGGCGTGCTCGGCGCCGCGATCGTCGGCGCGCTTGCCGCCTGGGCTTTCGACCTCGAGCTGCCCTTCCTCTTCATCGGCGCCGCGATGGCCGTGATCGCCCAGGCGGGCGATCTCTACGAAAGCTGGGTGAAGAGGCGGGCGGGCGCAAAGGACAGCTCGCACCTCATCCCCGGCCATGGCGGCGTCCTCGACCGGCTCGACGGCCTGCTGCCGGTGGCGCTCGCGACCTTGCTCGTGATGATCGCGATCGTGGGGCTGGCGTGAGCCGCCGCACGGTTGCGATCCTCGGCGCGACCGGTTCGGTCGGGCGTTCGACGCTCGACCTGATCGCGCGCAATCCGGACCGGTTCGAGGTGGTGGCGCTGACCGCCCATCGCGACGTCGCCGGCCTCGCCGAGGCGGCGCGACGCATCGGCGCCCGCCGCGCCGTCATCGCCGACGAAGGCTGCCGCGCCCCGCTCGAGGCGGCGCTCGACGGCAGCGGCATCGAGACGGCGGCGGGCCCGGAAGCGGTGCTGGAAGCGGCGGGCGGCGGCGCCGACTGGACGATGGCGGCGATCGTCGGCTCCGCAGGCCTCGCGCCCACCATGGCGGCGCTCGCCGGCGGCGGCACCGTCGCGCTCGCCAACAAGGAAGCTCTGGTCTCGGCCGGCACGCTGATGACCGAGGCGGCACGTCGCAGCGGCGCGACCCTGCTGCCGGTCGATTCCGAGCATAATGCGATCTTCCAATGCTTCGACGCGGAGCGGCCGGCCGCGGTCAGCCGCATCATCCTCACCGCCAGCGGCGGGCCGTTCCGCACCCGCAGCGTCGAGGAGATGCGCAGCGTCACGCCCGCCGAAGCCGTCGCCCATCCGAACTGGTCGATGGGCGCCAAGATCTCGGTCGACAGCGCCACCCTGATGAACAAGGGGCTGGAGCTGATCGAGGCCTTCCACCTCTTCCCGCTCGACGCCGACCGGTTCGAGGTGGTGATCCACCCGGAATCGGTCGTCCACAGCCTCGTCGAATATGTCGATGGTTCGGTCCTCGCCCAGCTCGGCGCGCCG
>JAFARM010000351.1 GCA_019245455.1 Sphingomonadaceae bacterium
CAGGCGGCGATCACCACCGAGCTGATCGAGATCATCGCCGGCGCCGAGTCGCTGTAGCCCCGAAGGACACGTCCCATGGCCACCACCCCCACCACCAACAACATCGGCCGCGTCGCCCAGGTCATCGGTGCCGTCGTCGACGTCCACTTCGACACGGCGCTGCCGGCGATCCTCAGCGCACTGGAGACCAAGGTCGAGGACCGGCGGTTGGTGCTCGAGGTCGCGCAGCACCTCGGCGAGAATACGGTCCGCACCATCGCCATGGACTCGACCGACGGCCTGACCCGCGGCCAGACGGTGACCGACACCGGCGCGCAGATCAGCGTTCCCGTCGGGCCAAAGACGCTCGGGCGCATCCTCAACGTCATCGGCGAGCCGATCGACGAGCGCGGGCCGGTCGGGGCCGACACGCTGATGCCGATCCACGCCGAGGCCCCGTTGTTCCTCGACCAATCGACCGAGAGCGCGATCCTCGTCACCGGCATCAAGGTGATCGACCTGATCGCGCCTTATGCCAAGGGCGGCAAGATCGGGCTCTTCGGGGGCGCGGGCGTCGGCAAGACGGTGCTCATCCAGGAGCTGATCAACAACATCGCCAAGGGCCACGGCGGCACCAGCGTCTTCGCCGGCGTCGGCGAGCGGACGCGCGAGGGCAACGACCTCTACCACGAATTCCTCGAGGCCGGCGTCATCGCCAAGGACGCCGACGGCAACGCGGTCAGCGAGGGCTCCAAGGTTGCGCTCGTCTACGGCCAGATGAACGAGCCGCCGGGTGCCCGCGCCCGCGTCGCCCTGTCGGGTCTGACCAACGCCGAGTATTTCCGCGACGTCGAGGGGCAGGACGTGCTGTTCTTCGTCGACAACATCTTCCGCTTCACCCAGGCGGGGTCGGAAGTGTCGGCGCTGCTCGGCCGCATCCCCTCGGCCGTCGGCTACCAGCCGACGCTCGCCACCGATATGGGCGCGCTGCAGGAGCGGATCACCTCGACCAACAAGGGGTCGATTACGTCGATCCAGGCGATCTACGTGCCCGCCGACGACCTGACCGACCCAGCGCCGGCAACGTCGTTCGCCCACCTCGACGCGACGACGACGCTCAGCCGTTCGATCGCCGAGCTCGGCATCTACCCCGCCGTCGACCCGCTCGACTCGACCAGCCGCGTCCTTGAGCCGCGCACGGTCGGCGAGGAGCATTATGCCGTCGCCCGTTCGGTCCAGGAGATCCTGCAGAAGTACAAGAGCCTGCAGGACATCATCGCCATCCTCGGCATGGATGAGCTGTCGGAGGAGGACAAGCTGACCGTCGCCCGCGCGCGCAAGGTCCAGCGCTTCCTCAGCCAGCCTTTCCACGTCGCCGAGATCTTCACCGGCACGCCGGGCGTGTTCGTCCAGCTCGAGGACACGATCAGGGGCTTCAAGGCGATCGTCGCGGGCGAGTACGACCACTTGCCCGAAGCGGCGTTCTACCTCGTCGGCACGATCGAGGACGCGGTCAAGAAGGGCGAAAAGCTTGCCCAGGCGGCGGCGTGACCGCAGGCTGCGGCCTGTGATAGGGTGAAGCGATGAGCGTCGACACCCTCAGCTTGGCGAAGGAACTGCGTGCCGCCGACTTTGCGGGGCCGCAGGCGGAGGCGATCGCGGCCGCCATCGGACGCGCGGTGGCGGAGACGGCCGCCACGAAGGCCGATCTTCAGGAGCTGAGGGCGGCTACGAAGGCGGACTTGCAGGAGCTGAAGGCGGCTACCAAGGCGGACTTGCAGGAGCTGAGGGCGGCTACCAAGGCGGACACAGTTCAGCTTGGTGCCGAGCTGCGGACTGAAATCGCTAAGCTCGACACCAAGATCGAGAGCGTCCGCTCGTCACTCCTTTTCTGGTTCATCGGGACTCAGCTGGCCATCGGCGGCCTCGTCGTTGCGCTCGTCAAGCTGATCCCCGCACAAGGTTAGCCATGCCCGACCTCCTCCACTTCGAGCTCGTCAGCCCCGAGAAGCTGCTTCGTTCCGGCGAGGTGTTCATGGTCGTCGTGCCGGGGACCGAGGGCGACTTCGGCGTCCTGCCCGGCCACGCGCCGTTGGTGTCGACGATCCGCCCCGGCGCGATCCAGGTCTTCCCGCAGTCGATGAGCGACGTGCCGGAGCGCATCTTCATCGACGGCGGCTTCGCCGAGGTCGGGCCCGACGGGCTGACCATCCTCGCCGAGAGCGCGACGCCCGTGGGCGAGATCGACGTCGAGGGCACGTCGCGCGCGCTGGCGGAGGCGCGCGAGGCGATGCGAGCGGCCAGCGGCGACGCCATCGCCGCCGCCGAGAAGCGCGTCGCGCGGTTCGAGGCAATGCAGGCGGTCGCGGTCAACTGACGGACCCCTGCGCCGGCTCAAGGGGTTAGTGGCCACGACGCGGACAATTTGCTAATGGCCCCGTAATGACCGGCTGGACGCTCGACGACATCCCCTGGCACGCGTTCGACGCGGCGGCGGTCGACGCCGACCTGCTCGCCGTCGTCAAGACCGCGGCGCTGGTCGAGGCCAACGCCGCCGACTACGTCGCCTATCTCAACGGCGTCTTCGCCGACGATCGGGCCTTCCTCGCCGAGGTCGCGCGCTGGGGCCGCGAGGAGCAGCAGCACGGCGCGGCGCTCGGCCGCTGGGCGGAGCTCGCCGACCCGTCGTTCGACTTCGCCCGCGCCCTCGCCGACTTCCGCGCCGGCTTCCAGGTGCCGCAGGGGGTCAGCGAGTCGATCCGCGGCAGCCGCGCCGGCGAGCTCGTCGCCCGGCAGGTGGTCGAGACGGGCACCTCGTCCTTCTACTCCGCGATCCGCGACGCGACCGCCGAGCCGGTGCTGAAGGCTATCGCCGGGCGCATCGCCGCCGACGAGTTCGCCCACTACCGCCTGTTCCAGACCCACTTCGCCCGCTACCAGAGCGCCCGGCCGCTGCCGCTGCGCACCCGGCTGGCGGTCGCCGCGACGCGTTTCAGCGAGGCCGAGGACGACGAGCTCGGCTGGGCGTGGTTTGCCGCCAACGTCCTGCCGAAGGACTCGACGGCGACCTACCGCAGCGGCGTCCACACCCGCGCCTATACCGCCCGCGCGCTGCGCCTCTACCGCCGCAGCCACATCGACAACGGCGTCCGGATGCTGCTCCGCGCCGTCCGCCTGCGTCCCGGCGGCTGGCTGTTCCGCCTGGCGTCGGGCGGGCTGTGGCGGCTGCTGCGGCTGCGCGTGGCGACGCTTCCGGCCTGAACCGCCGGCGAAGTTCACGGCGGCGGTTTTTCGTGACATCGACTCGCTGCCCGCATCGACAGCGAAGTTCACACCCGCGACGGTGTTTCGCGGCCGCAGCTTCACAGCCGGCCACCTCTCCGGCCGGACGGCGAGGATAGCCGAAGAAACCCGGTGTAGGACAGCCTCAGCGCCGCAGGATGACGTACCACGCGCCGCCGCCGCCGTGGCGCGGGTGGGCCGGGCGCAGCGCCGCGATGTACGGCCGCAGCGCCGGCGCGTGCAGCCAGTCGCGCAAGGCAGCGCGGATGACGCCGCCCGGGCGCTCGTCGTCGCTGCGGCGGCCCTTGCCGGTGATGACGAGCAGGACCCGCGCGCCGCTCGCCGCAGCCTCGGCGATCATCCGCGTCAGCAGGTCAAAGGCGCGGTCGCGGGTATAGCCGTGGAGGTCGATCGTGACGTCGGGCACCACGCGGCCGCGGCGAATGGCGCTGTCCCAGCTGCCGTCGAGCGTCGCCGCCTCGACCGGCACCTGGTTCGCGGCGGGCGTGCGCTTGGGCGGCGGCGGCGGGGCGGGCGGTGCCTCGCGAATCGGCCGCGGCGCGGGGGCGGCGACCGGCCGGACGCGGCCGGGCAGCGGCCGCACCTGTGCGGCGACGCGCGCCCACAGCGCCGCCTCCTCAGGGGCGAGACGGCGCGCCACCGCGTGGCACCGCAGTCGCTTCCGACGCCAGGGGCGACGCGCCGCCGTCCAGCCGCGCTGCCTCGCCGCTCTCCGTCAGCCGCGCGACCGCGGCGGGGGGCAGCAGCAGCGTCACCTGCCCCGTCGCCGTGATCCCGCCGGCGACCTCGCCCGCCGCATCGCCGGTTCCCCAGAACAGGTCGAGCCGGTTGGCTCCCTTGATCGCCCCGCCGGTGTCCTGCGCGACGACCACGCCGCGGAACGGCGCGCCGGCGACGGTCGTGTCGAGCCACAGCGGTGCCCCCAGCGGCACGAACGCGGGATCGGCGGCGACGCTGACCCGCGCCGTCAGCGGTATGCCGAGTGCCCCCGGCGGGCCAAGCGCGGCGGGCGTCGCCAACACCTTGAAGAAGACCTTGCTGCGATTGGCGTGAAGAATGTCCGGCGCGTCCGCTGGGTGGGCACGCAGCCAGTCGATGATGCCGGCCATCGTCGCCTGCCCGGCGCCGAGCGCGCCGCGGTCGCGCAGCAGCCGGCCGATGCCGGTGTAGGCGTGCCCGTTCTGCCCGTCGTAGCCGACGCGCAGCACCGTGCCGTCGGGCAGCTTCAGCCGCCCAGAGCCTTGTATTTCCAGGAAGAACGCTGCGAACGGGTCGGCCGCCCAGGCGAGTTCCAGCCCGCGCCCGGCGAGCGCGCCGGCGTCGATCTCGGCGCGGTCGTAATAAGGCACCAGCGTGCCGCCAGCGACGCGGCCGCGGATGTGCTTGCCTGTCAGGCTGGCGTCGAAGCGGCCGAGGTCGAGGTCGACGAGATCGGGCGGACGGCGGTAGATCGGCGTCGCGAACCCCGGCGCTGCGTCACGCGAGGCGGCGAGTTCCGGTTCGTAATAGCCGGTGTCGAGGCCGCGGCCGTCGCCGATCGCGACCGGCACCAGCGCCGACGCGAAGAAGGCGCGGGCGTCGCTCGCGCTCGCTGCCGCGGCGCACGGCGTGGTCCAGTCGCCCGCCTGCGTCAGCCCGGACGCGTCGGTACGGCGCTGGAGCGCGGGGCACGAGGCGCGGAAGGCCGCGAGTGCCGACGTCAGATCGGCGTCGGCGAAGCCGGGCATTTCGGCGATCGCGCCGGCACGTCGGGCGATCGCCGTCGCCTTAGGCTCGGCCGCCTTGCCCGCGGGCACCGAAGCTGTCGGTCCGGCAGGCGGCGCGACCGGCGGCGGCGGCGTCGTGACCGGGCGCGGCGTGCAGGCGGCGACCAGCCCTGCTGCGACCAGCGGCGCGCTCCGCCGAAGGCCGGCCCTCACGCCTCGGCGTCGGTGGCGATCAGCAGCCAGGCGGGGTCGTGCGCGCCGACGTGGCGGCTGAACGTCCACACGTCGTGGGCAGCCGCGGTCGTGTCGCCGGTGGCGATTCGCGACTCGAAGCGGACCGTCAGTTCGGCCATCTGCCCGGCCAGGCGAGCCGCGGTGATCGCGGCGGCGTCGACACCGACCAGGCGGTGCGGCAGCGCGGTCTCGCGGTGGGCGATGGCGACGCGGAAATGCTCGACGACCTCGTCGGACACCAGCCCGGTCATGGTCGCCGCGTCGCCGGCCCAGAACGCCTCCAGGATCAGCCGGTACGCCGCCTGCGCGCCGGCGATGAACTTGGCCGGATCGAAGCCGGGATCGGCGTCGGCCACTGCCTGCAGCGCGGGTGCTAGCCCGGCGTCGGTGCCCGCCGGCACGCTGACCTCGCGCCGCACCGGTGTCTCGACGCGGGCGCGGCCGATGCTGGCGACGCCCGCCGTGGGGCGGTACGGCTCCCCGACGGCCTTCTCGCTGCCGGTGCGCTTGCCGAGCACGCTGACCAGACGCAAGCCGATGAAGCCGGCGAGCATCGCCAGCAACACGATTTCGATCCAGGTTCCGCTGTCGGACATAGCTGCGCCTTCGGGCCTTAAGCTCGCGACCATAGCGGAGGCGACCCCGCCGGTCCATGGTGACATAGGACGACGCACGAGGGCTGCAATAGTGCCGCCCTGCCGCGGGACGCGGCGGTCATGCTGCCTTGCCGCGGGACGCGACCCCTGCTAGCCGCTCGCCACCTGTCTTCCTTCCCGAAAGCGAGCTCCCAACCATGGCCACCCAGCCCGGCGACCTGCCCGCCGACGCGCCGAACGGCGTCGACACCGGCCAGCCGCAGGTCAGCATCCTGACGCAGTACGTGAAGGATTTCTCGTTCGAGAACCCGAACGCGCCGCAGTCGCTGCAGATGACCGAGCAGCCGCGCATCGAGATCAACGTCAACGTCAACGCCAAGCGCGCCGGCGACGACCTGTACGAGGTCGAGCTGAAGATCGAGGCGCGGGCGACCGCGGGCGAGGCGACGTCGTTCGTCGTCGACCTGCTGTACGGCGGGCTGTTCGGCCTCCGCAACCTGCCCGAAGAGGCACTGGAGCCGTTCCTGATCGTCGAGGCGCCGCGCATCCTGTTCCCCTTCGCCCGCCGCATCGTCGCCGACGCGCCCCGCGACGGCGGCTTCCCGCCGCTGCTGCTCGAGCCGATCGACTTCGGCTCGCTTTACCTGGCGCAGCAGCAGGCCCAGGCCGGGGGAGCGGTCGGCCACGCCTGACGGCCGTTCAGCCGAGGCCGGCGCGTTGGATGAGGGCGAGTCGCAGGTCGAAGGCGTCCGCAACCGCGGCGTTGGCGATCCGCACGACGCGATAGCCGTGTTCAGCGAGCCATGCGGTGCGATGCTCGTCGGCAGCTACGGTCTGGT
>JAFARM010000363.1 GCA_019245455.1 Sphingomonadaceae bacterium
GCGTCGCGCCGCGCTTCACCGCCTCCTCGAAGGCGTGGCGGGCGTCGTGGACGCGGAACGCCATGGCGTTGGCGCTCGGCCCGTGGGCGTTGCGGAACTCGGCTGCCTGGCCCCTGGTGTCCATGTTCAGCAGGAAGTTGATGTCTCCCTGGGCATAGCGGCGGACGTCCTTCGACCGGTGCGTGGCGACGTGGGTGAAGCCCATCGCCTCGAACAGCGACGCCAGCGCCTGCGGGTCAGGGCCGGTGAACTCGACGAACTCGAAGCCGTCGAGGCCCATGAAGTTCCCGTGCGTCGGCGCGGTCGAAGCCTCGCTTGCCATCGCTGTCGTCTCCGGCGAAGATTGTTGCAAATGAAACTATCGCCCGCGCCCGCGCCTGACAAGGCCAAAGCTGGATCGGCGGAAGCTGATGGAGCGAAACGCGTGGCCGTGCTCGACCTCGACGCTTTCGTGCCGTTCCAGCTGTCGGTCGCGGCCAACGCGGTCAGCGAGGTGATCGCGTCGGCGTACCGCAGCCTGTTCGGGCTCAAGGTCGCGGAGTGGCGCGTGCTGGCGATCGTCGCCCAGTCGCCGGGCCTGTCGAGCCAGGCGATCGCACGGCGGGCGATGCTCGACAAGATCAGCGTCAGCCGGGCGGTGCAGGCGCTGACCGAGCGCCGGCTGGTCACGGTCGACGCCGATCGCGAGGATCGCCGCGCCCACTGCCTACGCCTGAGCGGAGAGGGGGAGGCGCTGTATGCAGCGGTCGTACCCGCGGCGCTGGCGCTCGAGCGGCGGGTGATCGGCTGTCTGAGCGCACCGGAGCAGGCGCAGCTGACGGCGCTCCTCGGCCGCGTCCGCGACGCCGCGCGCGAGGCGGCGGGCGGGTGACTGCGGCGGCGGTCGTCGCCGAGGCGGTGGCGCGTTGGCGGCGGGAGAGCCCCCTCGTCGTCGGCCTGTGCGGGCCGCAGGGGGCGGGCAAGTCGATCATCGCCGCGGCGCTCGCGGCCGACGCGCGCGTGGCGGTGCTGGGCCTGGACGACCTTTATCTCGGCCCGGCGGAGCGGGCGCGGCTGGCGGCGGAGGTCCACCGGTTGCTGCGGACGCGCGGGGTGCCGGGAACGCACGACGTCGCGCTCGGGCTCGGCGTGCTGGCGCGGCTGAAGGCGGGGGAGGCGGTGCGCCTGCCCCGGTTCGACAAGGCGACGGACGCGCCGCTGCCGCGTGCCGAGTGGCCGCTCGCCGGGCCGGCCGATGTCGTGCTGTTCGAGGGCTGGTGCGTCGGCGCGCGGCCGCAGGGCGTGCTCGGGCCGCCGATCAACGACCTCGAGGCGCGCGAAGACCCCGACGGCCGCTGGCGCGCCTTCGTCGACGCGCAGCTCGCCGGGCCGTACCAGCGCCTGTTCGCCGCGGTCGACCGGCTGGTCCTGCTCCGCGCGCCCGACTTCGCGACGGTGGTGCGTTGGCGGCAGCAGGCGGAGCGCGATGGGCCGCAAGCGATGACCGATGCCGAGGTGCAGTGCTTCTGCGCCCATTACGAACGCCTGACGCGCCACGTCGCCGCCGAGATGCCGGCGCGCGCCGACCTCGTCATCGACCTCGCCGCTGACCGCACAGTCGCATCGGTCGCCTCGCGTGGCTGAGGTGGCGCGCGTCGCCGTGCGCGGCTAAGACGCACTCCATGTCCGCCCAGTACACGCTCGACACATCGACCAGCCGCGCGCACCCGACGCCGGCGCCGATGAAGCGGCTGACGGTGCCGCAGATCGCGGCGCGCAAGGGCGGGACGCCGATCGTCATGCTGACCGCCTATACCGCGCGCATGGCGCAGCTGCTCGACCCGTACTGCGACCTGCTGCTGGTGGGCGACAGCCTCGGGCAGGTGATCTACGGCCTCGACACGACGGTGCGCGTCACGCTCGACATGATGATCGCTCACGGCGCGGCGGTGGTGCGCGGCAGCTATCACAGCGTCGTCATCGTCGACCTGCCGTTCGGCAGCTACGAGGCCAGCCCGCAGGAGGCGTTCCGCTCGGCAGCGCGGGTGATGGCCGAGACGGGCGCGGCCGGCGTCAAGCTGGAGGGCGGGGCCGCGATGGCGGAGACCGTCGCCTTCCTCACGGCGCGCGGGGTGCCGGTCTGCGGCCACGTTGGCCTGACGCCGCAGGCGGTTAACGTGCTCGGCGGCTACGGCGCGCGCGGGCGGAGTGCGGCCGAGCATGACAAGATCGTCGGCGACGCGCAGGCGATCGCTGCGGCAGGCGCCTTCGCCATCGTCGTCGAGGGCGTCGTCGAGCCGCTGGCGCGGGCGATCACCGCGGCCGTCGCCTGCCCGACGATCGGCATCGGCGCGTCGCCGGCGTGCGACGGGCAGGTGCTGGTGGTCGACGATATGCTCGGGATGTTCGAGCGGGTGCCGCGCTTCGTGCAGCGCTTCGACGAACTGGCGACGCGCATCGACGCGGCCGCCGCCGCTTATGCCGCGGCCGTGCGCGAGCGCAGCTTTCCCGGCGAGGCGCAGCTGTACCGGCCGGCGTAGGATTTAGGCCAATCCTACAAAGTGCATGAAGTTCACGAAGTTCACACGCGTTCGCTGAATTTTCGCGCTGCCCCCCCCGGCTGAACGCGTCGCAGGCACCGGCTTTTCTCATAGCCGGTCGCGGCCGTGTAGGACAGCGGCGCCGCCCGCAAGCTCCGGTTCATCGGCTGCCGCTATTGGCCGGACGCGCCCCCGCGGCGCGACGCCTTGCGCAACCGGCGCGCGCGGCTATGGTCCGCGGCGCTTGTTCACGGAGACCGACTTGGCCAGAGACGTGCGCCCCGACGCCGCAAACGACGCCTTTCTGCGCGAGGTCGACGACGAATACCGCCGGGCACAGCTCGAGGGCTATTGGCAGCGCTACGGCCGCCTGCTGGCGATCGGCGTCGTGCTGCTGCTGGTCGTGCTTGCCGGCGTGCTGTATTGGCGCGAGGACCGTGCGCGCCGGGCGGGGGCAACCGGTGAGGCGTTCAACCTGGCGTTGACGCGGGCCGAGGCGGGCAACGCCGCCGCCGCCGCGCCGGTGCTCGCCGACCTGGGCAGGACCGGTGCCCCCGGTTACCGTGCGGCGGCGCGACTGGAGCAGGCGGCGGTCGCGCTGCAGGCGAACGACACGGCGAAGGCGGTGACGCTGTACCGCGGGATCGCCGGCGACGCGACGCTGCCGCAGCCGTTCCGGGATGCAGCGACGATCCGCGGCCTCCGGGTCGAGTATGACACGCTGCCGCCGGCGACGATCGTCGACCGGCTGAAGCCCTACGCCGTCCCCGGCGGGCCGTGGTTCGCCGTTGCCGCCGAGATGACCGGGCTCGCCGAAATCCGCCTCGGGCAGCGCGACCGCGCCCTGCCGCTGTTCGTCGCCATCGTCCGCGACACGACGGCACCCGCCTCGCTGCGCAACCGCGCGGCGCAGATGGCGGTCGACCTCGGCGCCGAGCCGGCGACCTTGCTCGGCCCGCAGACCTCGGGAATCGCCCAGTGATGCGCAAGCCGATCGCGCTTCTGCTCGTGGCGGCGTCGCTCGCGTCGTGCCAGGCATTCAAGAGCAAGCCGAAGACGCCGACGACGGGCACGCGCGTCGCCGTGCTCGACTTCGAGACCGCGGCCAAGGTCGAGCCGGAACTCGAAAACGTCGCCGTCGTCCTGCCGCCGCCGGCGGTCAACCCCGACTGGCCGCAGCCCGGTGGCACGCCGGCGAAGAACGGTGGCCACCTGGCGCTGCCCGATACGCTGAAGGTCGCGTGGGTGGCGCGGGTCGGCAAGGGATCGACCGGGCAGCGCCGGCTGAACGCCGCCCCCGTCGTCGCCGACGGGCGCGTCTTCGCCATGGACACCGACGGCAATGTCGCCGCCTTTGCCGTCGACGGCGGCAAGCGGCTGTGGTCCGAGCATATCGCCATGCGGCGGAAGGCGATGCTCGCCTTCGGCGGCGGCGTCAGCGTCGCCGACGGCAAGGTCTATGCGACGACCGGCTTCGGCATCGTCCAGGCGTTCGACGCCAAGACCGGGGCGACCGTCTGGCGCAAGGACCTCGGCCTGCCGCTACGCGGGGCGGCGACGGTGGCGGGCGGGCGCGTCTATGCGCTGTCGCCCGACAATCAGCTGTTCTCGTTGAAGGGCGACACCGGCGACACGGCGTGGAGCGTCCAGGGAACGGTCGAGGTCTCAGGCCTGATCGGCACGGCGGCACCGGCGGTGGCGCAGGACACGGTCGTCGCCGGCTATTCGAGCGGCGAGCTGTCGGCGCTGAGGGTCGAGAACGGTCGAACCGTGTGGTCGGACGCGCTGGCGCGCACCGGGCGGACGACGGCACTGGCGGCGCTGACCGATATCGACGCCTCGCCGGTGATCGACCGCGGCCGGGTCTATGCCATCGGTCACGGCGGGCGCATGGCCGCGCTCGAGCTGGCCACCGGGCAGCGGGTGTGGGAGCGCAACTTCGCCGGAATCAACCAGCCGTGGGTCGCGGGCGACTTCATCTATGTCGTGACGCTCGACGGCCAGCTGATCTGCGTCACGCGCGCCGAGGGCAAGATCAAGTGGCTGCACCAGTTGCCGCGCTACAAGAAGCCGAAGTCGAAGACCGGCGCCTATATCTGGAGCGGCCCGGTGCTGGCGTCGGACCGGCTGCTCGTGGCGGGATCGAACCGGACGCTGCAGTCGGTGTCGCCCTATACCGGCAAGCCGATTTCTGCGGTCAAGCTGTCGGGCGCGGCGTACCTGCCGCCGATCGTGGCGGGGAACATGGTGTTCATCCTGACCGATGATGGTAAGCTGACGGCGTATCGCTAAGTTCCTCCGCGGAACGCGGAGGTGGCACCGCGGCACGCGGTGACGGAGGGGCCGCTCGCCGCGCGACGCGTTGTCGTCGCGGGGCGAGCGACCCCTCCACCATTCGCCTGAAGGAGGCGAATGGTCCCCCTCCCCGTTCCGGGGAGGATCCCTCGCCGAAGCCAGTTCCCCCTGCTACACGCCAGCCGATGTCCCGCACCCCCACCGTCGTCATCGTCGGCCGTCCCAATGTCGGCAAGTCGACCCTGTTCAACCGCCTGATCGGGCGGAAGCTGGCGCTCGTCGATGATACGCCCGGCGTGACCCGCGATCGGCGTGAGGGCGCGGCGACGCTGTTCGACCTGTCGTTCACCATCGTCGACACCGCCGGGTTCGAGGATGCCGACGCGGCGTCCCTCGCCGGGCGGATGCGGGCGCAGACCGACGCCGCGCTGAAGGGGGCCGACGTCGCCCTGTTGGTGTTCGACGCCCGCGCCGGGGTGACGCCGCTCGACCGGCACTTCGCGCAGTGGCTGCGCGCCCACGACACGCGGCTGATCCTGGTCGCCAACAAGGCCGAGGGACGCGCGGCAGAGGCCGGCATCGCCGAAAGCTACGAACTCGGCTTCGGCGAGCCGGTGCAGATCTCGGCCGAGCACGGCGAGGGCATGGCCGACCTCTACGAGGCGCTGATCCCGGTGCTCGACCCGATCGTCGCCGCGGCCGAGGCGGCGGAGGCGGCCGAAGCACAAGCCTTCCAAGCTTGTGATCCCGAAGCTCTCGACGCCGATCCAACGCCGGGGCCGCTCAAGCTCGCCATCGTCGGCCGGCCGAATGCGGGCAAGTCGACCCTGATCAACCGCCTGATCGGCGAGGACCGGCTCGTCGTCGGGCCCGAGGCGGGGATCACGCGCGACAGCATCGCCATCGACTGGAGCTACAGCCAAAGCGGCGTCCTCCACCCCGTCCGCCTCGTCGACACCGCGGGCCTCCGCCGCCGCGCCAAGGTCGTCGACAAGCTCGAGCGCCTGGCGGCGGTCGACACCAAGCACGCCGTCGACTTCGCCGAGGTCGTCGTCCTGCTTCTGGACGCGACGCTGGGGCTGGAGGCGCAGGACCTGCGCATCGCCGACATGGTGCTGGGCGAGGGGCGGGCGCTCGTCATCGCCTTGAACAAGTGGGACGCGGCCGAGAACCTGTCGGCGCTGTTCCAGGGTGTCCGCCGGGCGCTCGACGACGGCCTGTCGCAGATCCGCAACGTGCCGCTCGTCGCCTGCTCGGGCGCGACGGGCAAGGGCCTCGACCTGCTGATGAAGGCGGCGTTCGACGCGCGCGCGGCGTGGAGCCGGCGCGTCCCGACGAGCGGCCTCAACCGCTGGTTCGAGGCGGCCATCGCGCGCAACCCGCCGCCGGCTCCGGGGGGCAAGCGGATCAAGCTGCGCTATGCGACGCAGGTCGCGACGCGGCCGCCGACCTTCGTCGTCTTCGGCAACCGCACCGAGGAGCTGCCGGCGAGCTACCACCGCTACCTCGTCAACTCGCTGCGCGACGACCTCGGCTTCGACGGCGTGCCGATCCGGCTGAGCTTCCGCGGCGGCAAGAACCCGTACGCGGCGAAGGAATAGGCATGGACCGCACCCTCTACACCTATTGGCGGTCGTCGGCGTCGTACCGCGTCCGCATCGCCCTGGCGCTGAAAGGGCTGGCGTACGACAGCCAGCCGATCAACCTGGCGCAGGGGGCGCAGACGTCAATCGGGTTCAAGCTGCTCAATCCGCAGGGCTTCGTGCCCTTCCTGATCGACGGCGCGGCGGGGTTGAACCAGTCGCTCGCGATCATCGAGTATCTCGACGAGACGCACCCCGAGCCGCCGCTGCTGCCAGCCGATCCGCTGGGCCGGGCGCGGGTGCGGGCGGCGGCGCTGGCGATCGCGTGCGACATCCACCCGCTCAACAACCTGCGCGTTCTCAAGTATCTGAAGGGCGACCTTCAGCAGCCGCAGGAGGTTGTCGATACCTGGTATCGCCACTGGGTGGAGGAGGGGTTCGGCCCGCTGGAGGAGATTGCCGAGGGCGCGACGGGGGCGTATCTGTTCGGCGATACGCCGACCCTCGCCGACATCTGCCTGGTACCACAGATGTGGAACGCGCGGCGGCTGCAGGCCGACATCGCCCGCTTCCCGAAGCTGGTGGCGATCGACGCGCGGCTGAACACGCTGCCGGCGGTGCGCGCCGCCGCCCCGGAGGCGCAGCCCGACGCCGTGCGCTAGCGGGTGCGGGGCGTCGTCACGCGGCTGCGCACGATGACGCTCTATCGCGCGCGCCGGTGCATCCGCGGACGGCGCACGGGAATCGCCGCGTGGACGCAGGGGCCGGGGCAGGCTAGCTGGCGGGAATGAACTTCCAGTCCGATAATGCCGCCGGCGTCCGCCTCGACATCCTGGCCGCCGTCACGGCCGCTGTCGGCCCTTCGGCCCACGCCTATGACGGCGACGCGTGGACGGCGCGCCTCGACGACGCCTATTCGGACCTGTTCGGGTATCGCTGCACGGTGCTGCCGGTGTCGACGGGCACGGCGGCGAACGCGCTGGCGCTGGCGGCGATGGTCCCGCCGTATGGCGCGGTGGTGTGCCATGCCGAGGCGCACATCAACGTCGACGAATGCGGCGCCCCCGAGTTCTTCAGCGGCGGGGCCAAGCTCGTCCTGTGCGCGGGCGAGGCGGGCAAGCTGACTCCAGCGACAGTCGCTGCGGCGACGGCCGGCTTCCGCGGCGACATCCACCAGGTGCAGCCGCGCGCGCTGTCGCTGACCCAGGCGACCGAGTGCGGCACGGTCTATGCGCCCGCCGAGGTGGCGGCGCTCGCCGGCCTCGCGCGCGACCGCGGCTGGCGGGTGCATATGGACGGGGCGCGCTTCGCCAACGCCGTTGCCGCGCTCGGCTGCCATCCCGGCGACGTGACGTGGCGCGCGGGGGTCGACGTGCTCAGCCTCGGCGTGATCAAGAACGGTGGCATGAGCGCCGAGGCGATGGTGATATTCGCCCCCGACCTCGTCGAACAGGTCCGCTTCCGCCGTAAGCGCGCAGGCCAGCTGCCGAGCAAGGGGCGGTTCGCCGCGGCGCAGCTCCTCGCCTACATCGACGGCGGCCGCTGGCTGGCGACGGCAGCGGTGGCCAACGCGGGCGCGCAGCGGCTGGCGAAGGCGGCGGGGAGCCGCGTCGTCTGGCCGGTCGAGGCGAACGAGGTCTTCGTCCGGCTCGACGCGGCGGAGGCGGCGCGGCTGCGGGGGGCAGGGTTCCTGTTCTACGACTGGGGCTTGCCGGCGGAGGGTATCGTCCGCCTCGTCGTCGCCTGGGATACGCCGCCCGGCGACATCGACGCGCTGGCGGCCGCGCTTGGCTGAGCAGCGCGACAGCGGCTGGGTCGTGGCCGGCGAGTTCGCGCTGGTCACGTTGATCTGGGGATCGACGTGGCTGGTCATCAAGACGCAGCTCGGGGTGGTGCCGGCCGATTGGTCGGTCGCCTATCGCTTCGCCGCTGCCGCCGTCCTGCTGGCGGGGTTCACCGCCGCGACCGGGCGCTGGCGGCGGCTGCCGGCGCGGGGGCATGGCTTTGCCGTCGTCGTCGGGCTGGCCAATTTCTCGCTCAACTACAACCTCGTCTACGCCGCCGAGGCACAGCTGACGTC
>JAFARM010000364.1 GCA_019245455.1 Sphingomonadaceae bacterium
ATAATGCCGGCTACACGATCTTCGCCGCGCCGAGCGACGAGGAGCCCGCCGACCACCCGCCGGTGATCGCCGAGACGCGGGTCGACGTGCCCGACGCCAGCGTCAGCGACGCGGTGATGATGCTCGACCTCAGGAACACGACCGCGCTCCTGTTCCGCAACACGGGCACCGGCGTCCACAACATGGTCTACCGGCGCGAGGATGGCAGCATCGGCTGGGTCGAGCCGCAGGCGTGAGCGACCTTGGCGACCTGATCGCGCCGGGCGGTGTCGTCTTCGACCTTGCCGGCACCAACAAGCGCGCCGTCCTGCAGACGCTGAGCGCGCGCGCCGCAACGTTGGCCGGGCGCGACGCCGCCCACGTCACGCGCGTCATCCTGGAGCGCGAGGCGCTGGGTTCGACCGGCTTCGGTGCCGGCACGGCGATTCCCCACGGCCGGCTCGACGACCTTCCCGGCATCGTCACCGTCGCCGCCAAGCTGGCGACGCCGGTCGATTACGCCGCCCTCGACGGGCTGCCGGTCGACCTGGTGGTCCTGATGCTCGCGCCGACGACCGCCGGGGCGGAGCCGCTGAAGGCGCTGGCGCGCGTCAGCCGGGCGCTGCGCGACGCGGCGCTGTGCGGCAAGCTGCGCGGCGCGGCGAGCGCGGAGGCGTTCCACGCCGTCCTCGCCGGCGACCGGCGGATCGCCGCCTGAGCACCGCCCCGCGCCTGGCGACGGGCGTCTGGGTCAGCGCCCTTATCCGCCGCATCCATGCCGCCGGCGACTTCGCCACCGTGCTCCGGCGTGGGCAGGCGGAGGCGGGCAGTGTCGTCGTCATCCACCGTGACCGCAGCGGCGAACAACGCGCGTTGACGCGGGTCATGGCGCAGTCGGGGCACTATGCTTGGCAAGTCGCGGCGCACGGCGACTCGCTCGAGTCTTGGCTCGAGCGGCAGTCGCGCCATGACCCCGACCTGTGGGTGATCGAACTGGACACCCCCGATCCTGCACGGTTCATCGACGAAACGACCGCCTGAGCTTGCGCCCGGCCGGCGCGGGCGTCACCCCAGTGTCATCAGCGAGCCGGAACCGTGGGCGGGTCCGGTGATCATCAGCCCAAGCGGACTGAACCGGGTTCAGCCCAGCGGCGCGCGGCCAGACGACCGGTCACGCACACCCGCGGATCCGGGAATGCCGTGGGTGACAAGCGAACGAATGACCCTCCGGTTCCCCATCGTGCTCCAGGCCGCCGCGATCGCCGCCGCCGCCCCCTTCCTCTCCGCCGCCGGCGAGTTCCCGGCCGCTCCGGCCGCCGCCGTCCACCTGATCGCCGCCGCCGGCCCCGCCACCCCGATCCCCGACGCGCCTGCAGCCGACCCTGCTCCCGCCGCGATCGCCGACGATGACAGCGTCGCCGCGCCGCGCCCGGCCGAACTCGCGACGCTGGTCGCCGACACCGTCGCCGAGGCCCCCGCACCTTACGGCGACCGCGAATGCCTCGCCCGCGCCGTGTATTTCGAGGCGCGCGGCGAACCGCTCGAAGGCCAGCTCGCCGTTGCCCAGGTGATCCTCAACCGCGTCGCCTCCGGGCGCTACGCCGACACCGTGTGCGGCGTCATCGCCCAGCCGGGGCAGTTCAGCTTCAGCCGCAGCCGCACCCCCGCCGATGGCCGCGACTGGCGCATCGCCAAGGCCATCGCCACCATCGCCGCGACCAACGCCTGGGCCCCGATGGCACCGAAGGCGATGGCGTTCCACGCCGTCCGCATCAACGCCAGCTGGTCGATGCACAAGGTCGGGACCATCGGCAACCACGTCTTCTACCGCTGACGCGGCGGCGGGGGCGGCAACCCGGCGGCACGCGCTCGCGCTAGCCCCGTAAACCACAACCGCTCATCCGTTGACACGCGCTCGCAACATAAACCATCTCCGCTCATTCTGAGCTTGTCGAAGCACGTGCGTGCTTCGACAAGCTCAGCATGAGCGGCTGTGACAAACCGGCCAGCCGCCCACCCGCTCCCCCTTCCGTTCCCCGCCTGTTCTGCTACGCTCGCTCCCCCATGGCGACCGCGCTTTCCCCGATCGAACCGGTCACGGCGCAGGACGTCGCGCGCGGCGTGTCGCGGCTGCTGTGGCGCGCCGGCATCGCGCCGCTGACCGAGGTGCCGCTGGGCAACGGCCGCCGCGCCGACGTCGTCGGGCTGGGGCCCGACGGGCGGTTGACATTGGTCGAGATCAAGGTCGCACTCGCCGACCTGCGCGGCGACGCCAAATGGGGCGAGTATCTCGACTATTGCGACCGCTTCTTCTGGGCGGTGCCGCCCGGATTTCCGCACGACGACCTGCTGACCGACACCTTCCTGCCCGACCGCGCCGGGCTGATCGTCGCCGACCGCTGGGACGGGGTCGAGGTCCGCGCCGCCGCCTGGGTCCCGCTCAACGCCGCGCGGCGCAAGGCCGAGACGCTGCGCTTCGCCCGGCGCGCGGCGCAGCGCCTGCTGTGGCTTGGCGATCCGGGCGCGGACGAGGCAGTGCGGCTGCCGTAGCCTAACCCCGTCATCCCCGCGAAAGCGGGGACCCATCTCCCGAGCGTCGACCCGGTCCGACGCGTATTGCCGCCACTGACGAACGGCAGGAGATGGGTCCCCGCTTGCGCGGGGATGACACGTTTGGGTGTCGCTGCAGCGATTGCAGCGTGATCACCCGCAGCCGTGGCCCGAACGCGCGCCCCTACCGCGGCGATCGCTTCGCCAAAATCCGCTGCAGCGTCCGGCGGTGCATCTTCAGCCGCCGCGCGGTTTCCGACACGTTGCGGCTGCACAGTTCGTAGACGCGCTGGATATGCTCCCAGCGGACGCGGTCGGCCGACATCGGCTCGGCCGGGGCGTCGGGCCGCGCGCCGGGTGCTGCGGTCAGCGCCTGGACGATGTCCTCCGGGTCGGCGGGCTTGGCGAGGTAATCAACCGCGCCCGCCTTCACCGCGGCGACGGCGGTGGCGAGGTTGCCATAGCCGGTCAGGACGACGATGCGGATGTCGGGCCGGAGCGCGCGCAGTTCGGCGACGAGGTCAAGGCCGTTGCCGTCGTCGAGGCGCATATCGATGACGGCATGGCCGGGCTTCAACGCCGCGGCACCGCGCGCCTCGGCGATGCTGCCGACGCCGGTGACGGCGAAGCCACGGCGTTCGAGGGTCTGCGCCAGCCGCTGGCGGAACGGCGCATCGTCGTCGACCAGCAGCAGCGGCGCGGCGGTGTCGGTCGCGTCCATCATCCCTGAACCTCCTGAACCTCGATATGATCCCGCGGCCAGCGGATGTCGACCTGCGCCCCGCCCGCCGGCCGGTTGCGGAAGCGCAGCTGCCCGCCAGTTCGTTCGAGCAGCGTCGTGGCGATGAAGATGCCGAGCCCGGTGCCGCCCGAGCCGGACAGCGACGGCCCGAGGAACGGCTCGCCCAGATGCGGCAGCAGGTCGTCGGCG
>JAFARM010000419.1 GCA_019245455.1 Sphingomonadaceae bacterium
GCGAGATAGCACGGGTCGAAGCCTTCGACGGGGACGACGCCGAACGGCTCCGCATGGAACGCGAGGCGATCGAGGACATCCGCGGACGGATCTTCGAGGCGCTCGAGCCCGACGCGCCGGAGAAGTGTCGCACGATGTGCGGCGCGATGATCGGTTCGCGGACCGAGCTGACGTCGCTGCGGCGCACCCTCGAGCGCTTCTACGACCGCGCCAACTGGATCACCGTCGCCGATACGGGCGAAGGGATGAGCCTGCATGACCTGGGCGAGGTCTACCTCACCATCGGGACCAGGTCGCGCCAGCGCGTTAAGGCGGCCGCGGGGGCGAGTAAGCCGCCGCGCGTGTTCCTCGGCGAGAAAGGGGTCGGCCGGCTATCGACGATGCGGCTGGGCAGCCTGCTGCGCGTCGAGACCGCCATCATGACCGACGACCACGTGAATCGCCTCGACATCGACTGGGACTGGTTCAGCCACGATTCCGACAAGATGCTGGGCGACGTCCGGATCTCGCCAAGGACGATCAACGTCCGCACGCTGAACGAGAGCGGCACCAGGGTCACGATCCGGCGCCTGCGCAGCGACTGGAGCAAGGAGAAGTTCGCCCGCATAGTCATTGAGGAGTTCTCGAAGCTCCTCGACCCGTTCGAGGGTCGCAAGGCCAGCCGGCTCCTGCGCCTGTTCTACAACGGCGAGCGCAGCCACGTTCCCGAGATCGAACGCCACCTGTTCGACATCGCGCACGCGGAGTGCAAGGCGTCCTTCACGTATGAGCAGAACCGCCCGGTTCTGAGAGGATACGTCAACTACCGTCTCCGTGGACGCGAGCGGACCTTCGTCCTGGGGGAACCCGAGCTGCGCGGCGCGATCGGCAAGCTGCCGTGGGGAGCAGTCCTGGACCTCGGGCCGTTCGACGTGGCCTTCTGGTGGTATAACCGCGCGGCGCTCACAGACATCGCCGGCATCGGGAAGAAGCGGGACCTGCAGGCGCGCGTGCGCCGCTGGGCGGGCGGCCTCATGCTCTTCCGCGATGGATTCCGCATCAATCCCTACGGCGGCGCCGACGACGACTGGCTCGGACTGGACAAGCGGGCCTTCTCGTCACGCGGCTTCAAGCTAAACCGGCAGCAGGTGATCGGCGCGGTCAACATCAGCTGGCGCAACCCGAAGCTCGTCGAGCAGACGAACCGGGAGGGGCTGACCGACACGCCGGAGAAGCTCGTCCTGGTCGAGTTGCTCCAGCAGATCCTGTTCAAGGAGTTCAAGACCTTCCTCGACAAGTGCGACGCGGAGGTCCGCGTGCAGGAGGAGCTGACCCTCGAGGACCTGCAGCAGAAAGTGGACCGTGCGCAGGACGACATCGTCAAGAAGATCCGCGAGGTGATCGTCCGCGTGCCGACCGAGCAGGAACCGCTCGGCGAGGTCGAGCGGCTGGTCAAGACGCTGAACGGGTATGTCGACCAGGCGCGCGAGCTAGCGCAGGAATACGAGACCGACCGCGCGAAGTTCACATACCTCGCCGGCATCGGACTGATGGTGGAGTTCATCCTGCACGAGCTCGGGCGGGCGACCGCCCACACGCTCGACACGCTGAAATCGCTCGAGGCAGGCGCGGCCAACGGGAACCTGCAGACACTCCTGCCCTCCACCTTCCGCACGCTCGACGACCAGCTGACGACCATCGTGAAACGGGTCGAGACGCTCGACCCACTCAGCACCTCTCGCCGACAGCGCAAGGAGGACTTCAACGTCATTGACGTCCTCCAGCAGATCGTCGACGGGCGCCAGGACCAGGCGCGCCGCCACAAGGTAGACATCACGGCGAACCTGTCCGCCGTCGACGGGTTCATTGTCCACGGCGTCCGCGGCATGTTCATTCAGATCGTCGAGAACCTGCTGTCGAACTCGTTCTACTGGCTCAACGTCCAGCGCGACATCGAGCCCGGCCTGCGCCCCTACATCGAGATCGACGTCGATCCGGCCGGCAAGACCGTCACGGTGACGGACAATGGCCCCGGCGTGGACCCGTCCGCCTCCGTCGAGATCTTCGATCCGTTCGTCAGCCACCGCCCAGCGCGCGACGGCAAGGGCCTCGGTCTCTACATCTCGCGCGAGATCGCCGGCTACCACGACTGGACGCTGGACATCGTCCGCGAGAACACCGTCCGCAAGGGTCGATACAACAGCTTCGTCCTCGACCTGTCCGCCACCGCACTCTGAGGTATTCGATGGCCGCCGCAGCACCGACACTTCGCACCATGTTCGAGGAGGCGAAGGTCGCGCGCATTTCGATAGTCGACGACGGCTACGACCCGCCGCTCCCCGGCGACGTGGCGGAAGATGACTGGGAAGCGTTCCGCGCCGCCGTGGCCGACGCCGACGAGCTCGGCGCCCACGACGAAACGCTCGGCAAGCTCGGCGATCTCCCGCCATACGGCGACCTGCGGGCCGCGCAGGCGGCCACACTCTTCGAACACCTGATTGCGGTCGGCACCGCCGTGCCACCCGCCGCCGGGACCGACCCGGTGTTCGACGCGCTGGCGAAGGCGTTCCGACCCTTCGCGGGCCGGAAGGAAGCCAAGCGCCGGCAGCTCGCCCACGTCGAGGCGATCGCGCGCGACGCGACCGGAGAGGAACCCGCCAAGCTGCCCAGCAAGACGCCGGCTGCGGCTTTGGCCGAATACGACCTCGTGTTCCTGGACTTCTTCCTCGGCGAGGAGACGGTCGACGGGGAGGCGACGGATGCGCTGCTCGACGCAGCGCGCGAGCAGGCGCGCAAGATCGTGAAGGAGACAATC
>JAFARM010000118.1 GCA_019245455.1 Sphingomonadaceae bacterium
TCCGGCACGGCCGCGAACAGGTCCGCGACCAGGCCGTAGTCGGCCACCGAGAAGATCGGCGCCTCGGCATCCTTGTTGATCGCCACGATCACCTTGCTGTCCTTCATGCCCGCGAGGTGCTGGATCGCGCCCGAGATGCCGACCGCCATGTACAGCTCCGGCGCGACGATCTTGCCGGTCTGGCCGACCTGATAGTCGTTGGGGACATAGCCGGCGTCGACGGCGGCACGGCTGGCACCGAGACCCGCCCCGAGGGCGTCGGCGAGCGGCTCCATCAGCTCGTGGAACTTCTCGCTCGAGCCGAGCGCGCGGCCGCCCGAGACGATGATCTTGGCCGCGGTCAGTTCGGGGCGCGCGCTGACGGCGAGGTCAGCCGAGACGAAGCTCGACAGGCCCGCGTCGCCCGTGCCGCTGACCGGCTCGACCGTCGCGCTGCCGCCCGTCGCCGCCGCCTTGGCGAAGGCGGTGCCGCGCACGGTGATGACCTTCTTCGCATCCGACGTGGTGACGGTGGCGATGGCGTTGCCGGCGTAGATCGGGCGGGTGAAGGTGTCGGGCCCCTCGACCGACAGGATCTCGCTGACCTGCACCACGTCGAGCAGCGCGGCGACCCGCGGGGCGACGTTCTTGCCGCGCGTCGTCGCCGGGGCGACGAAGGCGTCGTAGTTGGCCATCAGCGCAGCGATCAGCGGCGCCAGGTTCTCGGCCAGCTGGTGGCCGTAGGCCGCATCGTCGGCGAGCAGCACCTTGCTGACACCGGCGACCTGCGCCGCGGCGTCGGCGACGGCTCGGGCTCCCTCGCCGGCGACGAGGACGTGGACCTCGCCGCCGAGCTGCCCGGCCGCGGTGACGGCGGCGAGCGTCGCGTCCTTGAGGCTCGCGTTGTCGTGTTCGGCCAGAACCAGCGCGCTCATCCGAGGGCTCCCACAGTCTTCATTTTGTCGACCAGCTCGTCGACCGTCTTGACCTTGACGCCGGCCGTCCGCTTCGACGGCTCGACGACCTTGAGCACCTTCAGCCGCGGCGCGGGGTCGACGCCGTAGTCGGCCGGCGTCTTCGAATCGATCTTCTTCGCCTTGGCCTTCATGATGTTGGGCAGGCTCGCGTAGCGCGGCTCGTTCAGCCGCAGGTCGGTGGTGACCACGGCCGGCAGCTTCAGCCGTACCGTCTCCGCGCCGCCGTCGACCTCGCGCTCGACGGTGACGTGGTCGCCCTCGACCGTGACCTTCGACGCGAAGGTGCCCTGGGGCCAGCCGAGCAGGGCCGACAGCATCTGTCCGGTCTGGTTGGCGTCGTCGTCGATCGCCTGCTTGCCGAGGATGATGAGGCCCGGCTGTTCCTCGCTGGCGATCTTCGCCAGCACCTTGGCGACCATCAGCGATTCGGTCGTCTGGTCGGTGACGACAAGGATGCCGCGGTCGGCCCCCATGGCGAGCGCGGTCCTGAGCGTCTCCTGCGCCTGCTGCACGCCGATCGACACGACGACGATCTCGGTGGCGACGCCTTTCTCCTTCAGCCGGATCGCCTCCTCGACGGCGATCTCGTCGAACGGGTTCATGCTCATCTTGACGTTGGCGAGCTCGACGCCGCTGCCGTCGGTCTTGACCCGGACCTTGACGTTATAGTCGACCACCCGCTTGACGGGGACGAGGACCTTCATCGCGCACTCCCAAGGATTGCCGTCGTCTCTAGGAAGCGCGTGCCGGGTCCGTCAACCGGGTGCGGTGTCGCGTGCTTCGACAGACTCAGCATGAGCGGGCTCGAAAGTGAAACGGGATGGGAGACCTTTGCCTAACACCCCCACCGCTCATGCTGAGCCTGTCGAAGCCGCTCATGCTGAGCCTGTCGAAGCACGCACGGCCCTACGGCTCGATCGCCGCCGCCGCCCGCCGCCACAGGTGGACGGCGAACAGCGGCACGGGATCGGTCCAAAGCGCCACCGGCTCCCAGCCGCCGGCGCGGGCAAGCAGGCGCGCCTGGTCGAGCGTCCACTTGTAGCTGTTCTCGGTGTGGATCGTTTCGCCCGCGGCCATGCGGAACGGGCGGCCGAGGACGGTAAAGGCCGTATCACGGGTCGCGGCGAGGTGCATTTCGATGCGGCCGAGGTCGGCGTTGAAGAAGGCGCGGTGGGCGAAGGCGCTCGTGTCGATCGTGCCGCCGAGCTCGCGGTTGATGCGGTGGAGGAGGTTGAGGTTGAACGCCGCTGTCACCCCCGCGGCATCGTTGTACGCGGGCTCGATCGCTTCCGCTGGCTTGCGGAGGTCGAGGCCGATGACGAGGAAGGCGGCCTCGCCGAGCGTGCCGCCGAACGCGCGCAGCAGGTCGACCGCCGCGGCAGGACCGAGGTTGCCGAGCGTCGAACCGGGGAAGAAGCCGAGCTTGGGCAGCTCCGCAACCTCGGCCGGCAGGACCAGCGGCTGGGTAAAGTCGGCGGCGAGCGGGTAGACGTTCAGCTCCGGCAGCTTGGTGGCAAGGTCGGCCGCGGCCATGCCCAGGAACTCGGCCGAAATGTCGATCGGCACGTGCGCCGAAGCGCCCACCGCGCGGAGGAAGGGCGGGGTCTTGGCCGACGAGCCGGAGCCGAACTCGACGACGGCGCGCCCGCTGCCGACACGGGCGGCGATGTCGGCGGCGCAGTCGGCCAGGATGCCGATCTCGGTTCGCGTCGGGTAGTATTCGGGTAGCCGCGTGATCGCCTCGAACAGCTCCGATCCTGTTCGGTCGTAGAAAAAGCGGGCGGGGATGACCTTCGGGCTCGCGGCGAGCCCGGCGAGGACGGCGGCGGCGAAGTCGCTGACCGGGTCGGCGTCGGCCATCAGAGGTCCTTGGCCAGCCGCACGCCGCTGAACTGCCAGCGCGCGGTCGGCGGGAAGAAGTTGCGCGTGGTCCGTCGGCTCGACCCGCGCGGCGTCGCGCACGACGCGCCGCGCAGGACCATCTGTCCGCTCATGAACTTGCCGTTGTACTCGCCGACCGCCCCCTCGGCGGGGCGGAAGCGCGGGTAGGGGAGGAAGGCGCTCGCCGTCCACGCCCAGACGTCGCCGAACAGGCTGCGGTCGCCGCACGGGGCGATCGCGCCAGGGCCATCGAGCTGGTTGCCGGCGGCGGGATCGGCCGACGCGGCGGCTGCCTCCCATTCGACTTCGGTCGGCAGGCGCGCGCCCGCCCACGCCGCGAAGGCGTCGGCCTCGAAGAAGCTGACGTGCGCGATGGGCGCGTGCGCGCGGCGCTCGACCTCGCCCGCCAGCGTGAACTCCCGGCCGTCCCCGCGCCAATGCAGGGGCGCAGCGATCCCCTCGCGCTGCCGCCACGCCCAGCCGTCGGACAGCCACAGGCGCGGGTCGTCGTAGCCGCCATCGGCGACGAACGCCTCCCAGTCGGCGGTGGTGACGAGTGCGTCGGCGAGCGCGAAGGGAGCGAGCAGCACGTCGTGCGTCGGCCCCTCGCAATCGAAGGCGAAGCCGCCGCCTTCGTGGCCGATGCGGACGATGCCGCCCGGATGCGCGGTCCAGCCGGCTTGCGGCTGGGCAGCAGGCGGAGGCACGGCGTCGTACACCGCCGGCGACAGCGGGTTGGCGGCGAACAGGTGGAGGATGTCGGTCAGCAGCAGCTCCTGATGTTGCTGCTCGTGGGCGATGCCGAGCTCGATCATCGCCAGCGCCGGGGCGTCGAGCCGGCTCCAGCGCCAATCGAGCACGGCGTCGACGTGCTGCCGCCACGCACGGACGCGGTCGAGGCTCGGCCGCGTCAGCAGCCCCCGGCTGCCGCGCGGATGGCGCGGCCCGGCCGCCTCGTAATAGCTGTTGAACAGATAGCCGAAGGCGGGGTCGAACGGCGGAACGCCCAGCGGCGACAGCACGAAGGTCTCGAGGAACCACGTGGTGTGCGCGAGGTGCCACTTCGCCGGCGAGGCGTCGGGCATCGACTGCACCGTCGCATCGGCGTCCGACAGCGGGGCCGCGACGGCCAGCGTCAACGCGCGCGTGGCGAAGAACCGCGCCTTCAGGTCGTCCGTGTGCGCGTGTGCCGCCGTCGCCATGCCGGCTCCTTGCTGATTACGCCGCCATAACGCTAGCGGCTGGCACCGGGAACCCAAAGCACGTCGCCGCCGGGGTTGGCGGCGCGCGCGGCGACGAACAGATGGTCGGACAGGCGATTGAGGTAGTGGATCGCCGCCGGGTTGACCGGCTCGGCCCGCGCCGCCGTCACCGCCAGCCGCTCGGCGCGGCGGACGACGGTGCGGGCGAGGTGGAGCGTCGCGGCAAGCGGCGTGCCGCCGGGCAGGATGAACGAGGTCAAGGGCTTCAGCGCCTCGTTCAACGCGTCGATCTCGGCCTCGAGCCGCGCCACCTGCGCCGGCGTCGCGCGCAGGCTCTTCGTCTCCGGCCCGAAGTCGTCGCCCGGTGTGGCGAGGTCGGCACCGACGTCGAACAGGTCGTTCTGGATGCGCGCGAGCATCGCGTCGGTGTCGCCGTCCGCGTGGAGCCGCGCCATGCCGATGACCGAGTTGGCCTCGTCGACCGTGCCATAGGCGGCGACGCGCGCATCGTCCTTCGCCCGGCGGCCACCGTCGGCGAGCCCGGTCGAGCCGTCGTCGCCGGTCTTCGTGTAGATGCGGTTCAGCTTGACCATGAGTTATCCTTATTGACCGCGCCCCCGCCCGTGGCCAAACCCGCTCATGCTGAGCCTGTCGAAGCACGTTCGGACGCTCGTGCGTGCTTCGACAAGCTCAGCATGAGCGGCTGATGGACTGCGGGCCGTAGATCAATGCCGGTTCAACAGGAAGATGACGGCGATGATGAGGATGGTCAGCGCCTGGAAGGCGACGCGGTAGCTCATCATGCGGTTCGACTTGATGCCGCCGATGTCGTTGCCGCGCGCCATGATGATGATGCCGCGCGCAAGCACGCCGAGCGTCGCCAGCGCCGCGGCGATCATCAGGACGATGAGGATGGTCTGTTGCATGGATCGGTCTCTCTCGTTCCCGACGTACATGGGCGCGCGGCTGGCCAAGCGAAAGGGACAGAGTGGCGCGGGCGCGGGCGTTCAGGCGTCGCCGCGCGGTAGCCATTCGGTCAGGATCGCATTGACCGCTGCGGGCGCTTCCTGCTGAACCCAGTGCGACACGCCCGGCAGCCGGCGGATCGTCAGATCGGGGACGAAGGCGTCGGTGCCGTCGAGCGTCTCCAGCCCCAGCGCGGTGTCGGCCTCGCCCCAGACGATCAGCGTCGGCACCTCGACCCGGCCGCCGTTCGACAGCTTCGGCGGGTGGCGGACCGCGGCGCGGTACCAGTTGACCATTGCCGTCAGCGCGCCGGGGCGCAGCGCGGCGGCGGCATAGACGTCGAGCACGGCATCGGGAAAGCGGCTCTTGTCGACCGCCATGCCGCGGAACGCCTGCCGCACCCACGCCGCGCCGTTTGCCGCCAGCATCCGCTCGGGCAGAAACGGCAGCTGGAAGAAGGCGATGTACCAGCTCCGCCGCCGCTGCGGCCAGTGCTTGAGCGCGGCGCGGAAGCACAGGGGATGCGGCAGGTTCATCACCACCAGCCGCTCGACGGGAACGACGCGGTTGATCGCGGCGACCCACGCCACCGCCCCGCCCCAGTCGTGCGCGACCAGCGTCAGCTTCTTCGCACCGCTGGCGGCGAACAGCGCGGCGACGTCGGCGGTCAGCCGGTCGACGGCATAGTCGGCGACCCGCCCCGGCCGCGACGTCGCGCCATAGCCGCGCTGGTTCGGTGCCCAGACGCGGTAGCCCATGCCGGCGAGCAGCGGCATCTGGTAGCGCCAGCTGAAGTTCAGCTCGGGAAAGCCGTGCAGGCACAAAGCGAGGTGGTCGCCGCCGCCGGCCTCGGCGACCTCGAAGGTCAGGCCGTTCGCCGCAACGGTGCGCACGGCGATGCCGCTGTCGGGTTCGGGGGTCCAGCTCGCCATGCGCGCAGCCTAGCACGCAGTGCCGCCCTTGACGCCCGCTAAATGCGGTGGTGTCATACGCGCGACACACTTGTTCTGGTAAACGGCGTGTCACGGAAGACGGACGGTCGCGGGCACGCTCGCGGCCTTGAGTGCGACGAGGCCGGACTGCTTGGGCGGCCGCTCCAGACGAGGAGCGGGCGAAACCTATGTACCACCCGGACCTGTTGTCGCCCCCCGAGGCCTGCCCCGCGCTCGTCCTCAACGCCGACTATACGCCGCTCAGCTATTATCCGCTCAGCCTGTGGTCGTGGCAGACGGCGATCAAGGCGGCGTTCCTCGAGCGCGTCGACATCATCGCCGAATACGACCGCGAGATCCGCTCGCCCAGCTTCACGATGAAACTGCCCTCGGTCATCGCGCTGCGCCAGTACGTGCGCCCGGCGACGCACCCGGCGTTCACCCGCTTCAACCTGTTCCTGCGCGACCGTTTCACCTGCCAGTATTGCGGGTCGCGCGACCGTGAGGAACTGACCTTCGACCATATCGTCCCGCGCGCCTACGGTGGCCGCACGACGTGGGAGAACGTCACCACCGCCTGTGCGCCGTGCAACCTCCGGAAAGGCGGGCGGACGCCGGCCGAGGCGCATATGAGCCTCCACCAGAAGGCTTTCGCGCCGAACAACCACCAGCTGCAGGAAAACGGCCGGGCCTTCCCGCCGCACTTCCTGCATTCGACGTGGCGCGACTATCTTTATTGGGACAGCGAGCTGGAGGCGTGATCCGGACCGCGGGCGCCGCGACGGGCGCGACCGGCACGGCAGCGCCCTTTGGTGAACGGGACTACGTCGCGCGCTGGCTGGTGATAGCGGTCATAGCGATCGTCGCGGCGGCGGGCGTCGCCGCCTGCGGCGTCGCGGTCGATCTCCGCTCGGCGTGGGTGACGGCCGGGCCGCTGGTCCTGCTGATGATGATGTTTCGCGTCTATCGGCGGCTTGGGCAGGCTTGGCCGCCGGCGCGCTTCGGCTCGGACGTCTGTGTCGATGCAATCGACTCGCTGGTGCAGGTTACCGTCGCCCTCCAGATCGTCGTCGTGCTCAGCTACCTCGCGGCCCGCGTCGGCAGCGTGCTACCGCTGCGCGACGCGGCGCTGGCGCGGATCGACGCAGCGTTGCTCGGCTTCGAGTGGGACCGCGCGGCGCGGTGGGTGGCATCGCGTCCAGTCCTGTCGAGCGTGCTCGACAGCGCCTATTTCAGCCTGCGGCTGCAGGCGCTCGTGCTGATCATCATCAGCAGTATCGTCCGAACCGGGTCGCGCAACGGCGAACTCGTCTGGCTGACGCTCGTCGCGGCGCTGCTCACCGTCCTCGTCTTCGTCGCCACGCCGGCGATGGGCAAGGTCGGGCACCTCGGCCCGGCCTATGGTGCCACGCTGACGAGCATCCGCGCGGGCACCTGGACGCGCTTCGATTACGCAGAGGCGCAGGGCATCGTCACCTTTCCCTCGTTCCACACGGCCATGGGGTTGATCTACGTCTATGTCGCCGGACGGCTGCGACGATGGCTGCTGGTCGTCTTCGTGCCCCTCAACGCCGCCATGATCATCGCGGTCGTCCCGATCGGCGGCCATTATCTCGTCGATGCGCTCGGCGGCGCGGCGGTCGCCGCGCTATCCGTCGCGGTCGTCCGCTGCGGCGCGGGCGGAGCCGCAAATCCGGCCGGGACGTGAGCTACGCCAGCCCCGCCGCGATCGCCGCGCCCAGCGCCGGCTTGGTCACGCTCGACATATGGGTGCCGGGTATTTCGGAAAGGATCGCGGCGGGCAGCGCCGCGGCGAGGTCGGGGGCGCTGCCGTTGTCCTGATCGTCGGCCCCGCAGACGACGAGCGTCGGCAGCGTCAGCCGTGCGAGGTCGGCCGGCGTCGTGTCGACCTGGGATCGCAGCACGTGCGCGACGGCCTCTCCGTCGATGCGGTTGGTCTTCATGAACTGCGCCGCCAGCCAGCCGGGGGTGCCGCGGGCGAAGCTGTCGGGCGCGACGATGACCTGCAGGAACCAGCCGGTGCGCCGGTGCGCCTCGGTCAGGCCGGCGAGCCCCATGCCTGCCAGCACCAGCCGTCGCGGAGCCATGCCGCGCAGCACACACCGCACCGCCGTCCGCGCGCCGAGCGAATAACCGCCGAGGTCGAAGTCGGCGAGGCCGAGGTGATCGACCAGCGCCGCGACATCCATCGCCAGCACGTCGGGCGGATAGGCGGCCGGATCGTGCGGGTGCGCGCTGTCGCCGTGGCCGCGCAGGTCGGGCAGGATGACGCGATAACCCGCGGCGGCGATCCGCTCGGCAGTGCCGTAGCGGACCCAGTTGGTCCAGGCGTCGCTGAACAGCCCGTGGAGCAGGACCAGCGGCCGCCCGCTGCCGACCTCACGCCAGGCGATCGGCTGTCCGTCGAAGGAGGGGAAGGTGAGCGGGGTCATCCAAGGATTGCAATCAGCGGGGCAAGGGGGGTCTGGGCGAACGC
>JAFARM010000412.1 GCA_019245455.1 Sphingomonadaceae bacterium
AGCGCGCGCCAGCGGTCGAGCGAGGCCTTCACGTCCGCGAGGCCGCGATAGAGGCCGGCATGGGCGACCGGCGGCGTGAGATAGCTGATGAGCGCCGCGCCGGCGCGGCGCTTGGCGAGCGTGCCCTCGGACGGGTTGTTCGAGGCGTAAAGGTAGACGTTGGGCAGGTCGCCGATCAGGCGGTCGGGCCAACACGCGCCCGACAGGCCGGCATGCTTGCCGGGCATAAATTCGAGCGCGCCGTGGGTGCCGAAATGCAGCACCGCATGGGCGCCGAAATCCTCGCGGATGTAGCGATAGAAGGCCGAGAAGGCGTGGGTCGGGGCGAAGCTGCCGTCGAACAGCAGCCGCATCGGATCGCCCTCGATGCCGAACGGCGGCTGGACGGCGACGAGGACGTTGCCGAACTGCGCGCCCAGGATGTGGATGCCGTGCCCGTCGGCCAGGCTGCGGCCGGGGGCTGGGCCCCACTGCGCCTCGATCGCCGCGAGGTGCGGCTCGCGGCGGACATGGTCGTCGGTGGCGACGCGGGCGACGACGTTGGCGTCGGCACCGAAGCGGGCGGCGTTGCCGACGAGGATCGCGTCGCGCAGCGCATCGACGCTTGCCGGCACGTCGACGCGGTAGCCGTCGGCGGCAAGGCGGGTCAGCGTGTTGAACAGGCTGTCGAACACGCCGAGGTAGGCGGCGCTGCCGACCGCGCCGGCGTTGGGCGGGAAGTTGAACAGGACGACGGCCACCCGGCGCTCGGCGCGGGCGGCGCGGCGCAGCGCGATCAGCCTGGCCGTGCGTGCGGCGAGGGTCGCGGCACGCTCGGGGCAGGGCATCATCACCCGCGTGCCGTCGGTCGCGGGGAAGGTGCAGCCGCGCTCGCAGCCGGTGCACGCCGCGCCGGCGCCCTCGCTGCGGCCGCCGAACACCGTCGGCCCGGTCGCCCCATCGAGTTCGGGAATGGCGACCATCATCGTCGCCTCGAGCGGCAGCAGCCCCTGCGTGCCCTTGCCCCACGCCTGCAGCGTCTGGAACTCGAGCGGGTGGGCGGCGAGGTAGGGCACGTCGAGAGCGCCGAGCGTCGCCGCGGCGGCGGCGGCGTCGTTGTACGCCGGGCCGCCGACGAGGCTGAATCCGGTCAGCGACACCAGCGCGTCGATCGCCGGCTTGCCGTCCTTGGTGAAGAATGCCTCGATCGCCGGCCGCGCGTCGAGGCCGCTGGCGAACGCCGGGATCACCTTCAGCCCGCGCGCCTCGAAGGCGGCGATGACGCCGTCATAGTGGCCAGTGTCGCGGCCGAGCACATAGGAGCGGAGCACGAGCAGCCCGACGGTGCCGGCGCTGCCCACCGCCGGCAGGTCGGCGAGGCGGGTCGTCATCCGTGCCGGCAGGCGCGGATGGTAGAGGCCGAGATCCGGGTACTCCGCGGGTGCGCCGACCGCCGCCGCGCCGCGATAGGGCCGCCGCGGTCCGTCGGCGTAGCGGTCGACGAGGTTGCGGATCAGGTTGGCGAAGTTCTCGTCCGATCCGGCCAGCCAGTATTGCAGCGTCAGGAAATAGGCGCGCACGTCCTGCGCCGTGCCCGGGATGAAGCGCAGCAGCTTGGGCAGGCGCTTGAGCATCGCCATCTGCCCCGCGCCCGACGACGTGCCCGGCTTGGCCGAGCCGCGCAGGCGCTTCAAGAGCGCCAGCGGCCCCCGCGCCGGCTTGTCCATGCGGTAGTCGCCGAGCCGCGTCAGCTTGACGACGCTCGCATCTGACAGCGCGCCGACGATCGCGTCGCACTGGTCGCGCCGCGCGGTCAGCGCCGGCAGGACCGCCTTGATGTGGTCGTCGAGGAACATCATCGTCGCGACGATGATGTCGCCCGTGGCGATGTCGGCGCGGCAGCGGTCGAGGCTGGCGGCATCGTCCCAATCGGCGGCGGCGTGGAAGGAAAGCGTCAGGCCCGGGTAGTCGCGCGCCAGCGTCGCGGCGGCGCGCTCGGCGGCACCGGCGAGGTGGTTGTCGAGCGTGACGATGACGACGCGGAGCGGCGCGCTGGGCGAGGCGAGGTCAGCGCGCATAGTGCGACTTCGCCTCGTACAGCGTGTCGAGGTCGATCGCGGCGAGGCCGCGTTCGGCGGCGAACTTCTCGGTGTTGCGCCGCGCCTTGCCGCGGACGAAGAACGGGATCTTGCCGAGCTCCTTCTCGGCTTCGGTCGTCCACGCCGGGTCGTTGGCGGCCACCGCGACTCCCCTCCCGCTTGCGGGAGGGGCTGGGGGTGGGGGAGTCGGCGACGATGCCTTGCCCCGGCGATCCCCACCCTCGACCCCTCCCGCAGGCGGGAGGGTAGAAGCGCCAAGGTGAGACGCCGCCGCGCCGTCGTGGAACTCGAAATCATCGCGGAACATGGCGAGGAGATGCTCCTCGAGCCCCATCGTCAGCGGGTGGACGAGTGTGTCGAACAGTACGTTGGCGCCTTCGAAGCCCATCACCGGGGAGTAGCGCGCGGGGAAGTCCTGGACGTGGACCGGGGCGGAGATGACGGCGCACGGAATACGCAGCCGCTTGGCGATGTGCCGCTCCATCTGGCTGCCGAGGACCAGTTCCGGCGATGCCGCGGCGATCGCCGCCTCGACCGCGAGATAATCATCGGTGATCAGCGGCTCGACATTGTACTTCGCCGCCGCCGCCCGCACCTCGCGCGCGCCCTCGCGGTTGTAGGCGCCGAGGCCGACGACCTCGAAGCCGATCTCGTCGGCCGCGACACGCGCCATGGCGACGGCGTGGGTCGCGTCGCCGAAGACGAAGACGCGCTTGCCGGTCAGGTAGGTCGAGTCGACCGAGGCCGAGTACCACGGCAGGCGCGATCCCGCGGCCAGCGCCGGGGCGGGATCGACGCCGAGGACGGTAGCGACCTCGTGGACGAACTCGACCGTCGCGCCGTGGCCGATCGGCACGGTGCGGATCGTCGGTGTGCGAAAGGTCTTTTCCAGCCAGCGGGCGGCGGTGTCGCCGGTCTCGGGGTAGAGGACGATGTTGGCGTCGGCCTCGCCGAGCCGCGCGAGATCGGCCGACGAGGCGCCGAGGGGGGCGGTGACGGCGACATCGACGCCCATGAGCCCAAGCAGTCTCGTCACCTCGACGACATCGTCGCGGTGGCGGAAGCCGAGCGCGGTCGCCCCGAGCAGGTTGACCCGCGGCCGCCGTCCCTCGCGCGGTGCCGGCGTTGCGGCGGGGTCGGCCAGTGCGCGGACGAGGGCGTAGAACGTCTCCGCCGCGCCCCAGCCTTCCTTGCGCTGGTAGCTCGGCAGCTCGAGCGGGATCACCGGCACCGGCAGGCCCAGCGCCTTGGCGACGCCGCCGGGATCGTCCTGGATCAGCTCGGCGGTGCACGATGCGCCGACCAGCAGCGCCTGCGGCTGGAAGCGGTCGTAGGCGTCGCGGATGGCGTCCTGCAGCAGCAGCGCCGTGTCGGTGCCGAGATCGCGCGCCTGGAAGGTGGTGTAGGTGACCGGCGGCCGGTGGTCGCGCCGCTCGATCATCGTGAACAGCAGGTCGGCATAGGTATCGCCCTGCGGCGCATGGAGGACGAAGTGCACGTCCTTCATCGCCGTCGCCACGCGCATCGCGCCGACGTGCGGCGGCCCCTCGTAGGTCCACACCGTCAGCTGCATGGCGACACCGTCAGGCGGTCGCGGCGCGCGAGCGGCCGCGCGAACAGCTCGGCGAGGTCGCCGGCCTGGTCAAAGCCGTGGACCGGCGTGAACACCAGTTCGATCGACCACTTGGTGGCGATGCCGAGCCGCTCGAGCGGGTTGGCGAGGCCGAGGCCGCACACGGCGAGGTCGGGCCGCGCCGCCTTGACGCGGTCGAGCTGGCGGTCGACATCCTGCCCTTCGCTGATCTGGGTGCCGGCCGGCAGCGCGGCGAGTTCGTGCGCGAGGTGGGCGCGGTGGAGGTAGGGCGTGCCGACCTCGACCGGAACCATGCCGAGCTCGGCCGCCAGGAAGCGCGCCAGCGGCACTTCGAGTTGCGAGTCGGGGAAGAAAAAGATGCGCTTGCCGGCCAGCCGGTCGCGGTGGCGGGCAATGGCGCGAGCGGCGCGCTCGCGGCCGGGTGCGACGACGCGCGCGAAGTGCGCCTCGTCCAGCTCGAACGCCGCCGCCGCCGCGCGCAGCCACGCCGTCGTCCCCTCGACGCCGAACGGGAACAGCGCCGGCAGGTGGACGGCACCGCGATCGGCGAGTGCGGCCGCCGTGTCGCCCAGGAACGGCTGGGCGAGGAGGAAGCGCGTGTTCGGCCCCACCGGCGGCAGGTCGGCCGCACGCCGGGGCGGCAGGGCGAACACGGTCGGGATGCCGAGCTCGGCGAAGGTGCGGCGGAACTGGTCCTCGACGACATCGGGCAGGGCGCCGACGACGAGCAGCGAGGCCGCGTCGGTAGCGCCCATCTGCGGCACGAGGGCGGCAAGGCACGCGTCCTCGCCTTGCGTGAAGGTCGTCTCGATGCCGCTCCCCGAATAGTTGAGCACGCGCGTGGCCGGGTGCCGCGCGTCGAGCCTGGCGGCGGCGCGCGACAGGTCGAGCTTGATCACCTCGCTCGGGCACGAGCCGACGAGGAACAGCAGCTTTATCTCGGGCCGTCGCGCGAGCAGCCGGTCGACGACCGAGTCGAGCTCGGCGTTGGCGTCGGCGAGTCCGGCGAGGTCGCGCTCCTCGATAATCGCTGTGGCGAAGCGCGGCTCGGCGAAGATCATTACCCCTGCGGCCGATTGCAGCAGGTGGGCGCAGGTGCGGCTGCCGACGACGAGGAAGAAGGCGTCCTGGATCTTGCGGTGCAGCCAGACGATGCCGGTCAGGCCGCAGAACACCTCGCGCTGGCCGCGCTCGCGCAGGACGGGGAGCATCGCCGTCATGCCGCCGCCATCGCCGGCGTTTCGAGCCGGGCGGCGCGCAGCTTCAGCACGAACTGCGTCGCATTGACGAGATAGGCGGCGTAGGCGGCGAGCGCGATCGCCAGCCGCTGCCGGTCGCTGCCGATGTCGGCGAGAAGCGCGACGACATAGGCCGTGTGAAGCGCGATGACGACCATGCTGAACGCGTCCTCCCACCAGAAGGCAGGGGCGAACAGGTAGCGGCCGAAGACCTTCTTCTCCCACACCGCGCCGGTGACCATGATCGTATAGAGAACGGCGGTTTTGATCACGACCGAGGCGGTCGCGGCGGCAAGCCCATCGCCGGTGGCGAGGAAGCGGACCACCAGCGCAAGGCTAGCGGCGAAGACGAGAAATTGGACAGGAGCGAGAATGCCCTGCACCAGGGTCCAGCGCGTGGCGTCCCGGCGGGCACGTTCGGCGGGCGTATAAAGCGGACGGCGCATCGTGCCGCCGCGTTCCCCCTCCGCTCCGCCGTTGCTTCGCATATCGTTATCCGCGCGTCGCCTGCCGATGAAGGTACGTCGCGCCGCCAACGGGTGTCAACACGCCTTTACGTCCAGATTGTTTGACAGTAGGGTGCCAACCATCCGGCTCGACCCTGCAAAGAGCGTTTGCCAAATGCGCGAAGCCGCCATAGCCTCGACCATCTCGGCGACGACGGTGCTTAAGACGCCGCGGCGATCCGGGGGGGCAGGGGACGGAACGCATGGCGTCGTTGCACGAGGATCCCGGACCGAAGCGTCGACGAACGATCAGCGCGGAAGACTCGCCGCTGCGCATGGCGCGACTGATCGAGGGCGAGATCATCCCGCGGCTGCTGCTGGCGCATCGCGCCGACCCGGTCGCCGTGCCCAGTTTCGACGCCGCCGAGCCGCTCGCGTTCGCCCATCGGACGCTGCAGCACGAGGTGTTCGCGCTGCTGACGGAGGTCGATGCCCACCTCGCCCGCGGCGTGCCGATCGCGGCGATCTACCTTGGGCTGCTCGCGCCGACGGCGCGCGTGCTTGGCGAATTCTGGGAGAACGACGTCTGCGATTTCGTCGACGTGACGATGGGAATGTGGCGGCTGCAGCAGCTGATCCACCAGCTCTGTCACCGCGGTACTTGCGCCGCGCTGCGATCCAACCGTCGGATATTGTTAACCGTGCCGCCGGGCGATCAGCACAGCTTCGGACTGGTGATGATCGAGGATTTCTTCCGTCGCGCCGGTTGGCACACGTGGAGTGCGGCGGCGGCACCGATGAGCGAGCTATGCGCGATGGTCGCCGGGCAATGGTTCGAGCTGATCGGTATCTCCGTCAGCGCGGCCGAGCAGATGGCCGCGCTGCCGGCCGTGCTCGTCGGCCTGCGCGCGGCATCGTGCAACCCGGCTGTCGGCATCATGGTCGGCGGGCAGGTCTTCACCGATCATCCGGAATGGGCGGCAGGCGTCGGCGCGGACGCGACGGCATCGGACGCGGCGCAGGCCATCGGCGTCGCGGAGCGGCTCGTTGAGACCGCCGGCCGCCTCGCCGGACACTGACGCCGTCGGGAGCATCGGCTTTGCCGATCCGGCCGCGCTCGGGGCGTTCGACGCCGACCTTGCCGTCCGGCTGACCACGGTCGCCGCCGACATCGCTCTCGTCGTCGACGGGAACGGCGTCATCCGCGACGTCGCCATCGCCAGCGAGGAGCTCGCGCGGGAGCCGCTCGTTTTGCTGCGCGGTCAGCGTTGGATCGACACCGTCGGTCCGGACAGCACGGTCAAGATCGACGAGATGCTGCGCGCGACCCCGCCCGCCGGCGTCGGCCGCTGGCGCATCGTCAACCAGCGGCGCCGCGACGGCGACGGGGTGGTCACGCTACGCTTCATGACGGTCGGCGCGGGTGAGGACGGGCGCATCATCGCGCTTGGCCGCGACCTCCGCGCGACGGCGGCGATGCAGCAGCGCCTGCTCGCGGCGCAGCAGTCGATGGAGCGCGACTATCTCCGCCTGCGTCAGGCCGAGCAGCGTTACCGCCTGCTGTTCGACCAGTCGGGCGAGGCGGTGCTGATCGTCGACGCCGCCACGCGCCGCGTCGTCGAGGCGAACCCGGCGGCGCGGCGTGTGGCGGGCAGCGATGCCGCGGTTGCCCCGGGTGCGGCGTTCGCGGTCATCTTCGACGACGGCAGCCGCGACACCGCCGGTGCGCTGCTCGCCGCCGCGGCGGCCAGCCTCGCGCCCGATCCCGTCGCCGTGCGCTTGGCCGGCGGAGCCGAATGCCGGCTGTCCGCGACGCTCTATCGGCACGACAACACCACGTACGTGCTCGCGCGGCTGACGCCGCTGGTCGAGGCGGGGCTACCCGACGACGGCCGGCAGATGCTGATCGACGTGCTCGAACGCCTGCCCGACGCGTTCGTCATCACCGATGACCGTCTCGACATTCTCGCCCAAAACGCCGCCTTCCTCGACCTCGCCCAGTTCGCCCGGCGCGAGCACATCCGCGGCCAGTCGCTGCGCTACTTCCTCGGCCGCCCGGCGATCGACATCGATCTGATCGTCGCCCATCTGCAGGAGGAAGGATCGGTGCGGAACTTCGCCACCATCTTCCGCAGCCAGCAGGGTGTCGTCGACGAGGTCGAGGTCTCCGCCGTCGCGGTCGCCGACGGCGAGCAGCCGTGCTTCGGTTTCGCCATCCGCACCGTTGGTCGGCGGCTGCGCGACGATCCGCCGGCCGGCCGCGACCTGCCCCGTTCGGTCGAGCAACTGACCGAACTCGTCGGCCGCGTCAGCCTGAAGGAGATCGTCCGCGAATCGACCGACCTGATCGAGCGGCTGTGCATCGAGGCGGCGCTCGCCTATACCGGCGACAACCGCGCGTCGGCCGCCGACATCCTCGGGCTGAGCCGCCAGAGCCTCTATTCCAAGCTTCATCGCCACGGCCTCGGCAACCTGGCGGGGGGCGACGAATGAGCCGCGCTGTCGCTCTGCCCGCGCCGGTCCCGAGCGCCGGAGCGGTCGTCGAGCTGATGAAGCCCGTCACCTGGTTTCCGCCGATGTGGGCATTCCTGTGCGGCGTCGTTTCCTCGGGCGTGCCGCTCGCCGGGCGCTGGCCGTTCCTGCTTGCCGGGCTGATGCTGACCGGGCCGCTGGTCTGCGGCTCAAGCCAGGCGGCGAACGACTGGTTCGACCGCCACGTCGACGCGATCAACGAGCCTGAGCGGCCGATCCCGTCGGGACGTGTCGGCGGGCGCTGGGGCCTGCGCCTTGCGACGACGGGAACGATGCTGTCCGTCGCCGTTGCTGCCGCGGTCGGGCCGTGGGTGCTGCTGGCGACGCTGGTCGGCCTCGCCTCGGGCTGGGCGTATAGCGCGCCGCCGCTGCGGCTGAAGACGAGCGGCGTGTGGGGTCCGGCGGCGTGTGCGCTGTCGTACGAGGGGCTGACGTGGTTCACCGGGGCGAGCGTCATGGCCGGCGGGCTGCCGGGCGGGCGGGTGCTGGCGCTGCTCGGCCTCTACAGCCTCGGGGCGTTCGGCATCATGACGCTCAATGATTTCAAAGCGGTGACCGGCGACCGGGCGATGGGCATTCGTTCGCTGCCGGCCGTGCTTGGCATCGCGCCCGCCGCGCGGATCGCCTGCGTCGTCATGCTCGTGCCGCAGGTCGTCGTCGTTGCCCTGCTCGCGCGCTGGGGCGCGGGGTGGAGCGCCGCCGTCGTTGCCGCGCTGGTGGCGGGGCAGGTCGGGCTGATGGCGCGCCTGCTCGGCGACCCGGCGGCGCGGACGCCGTGGTTCAACGCCACCGGCACGACGCTCTACGTGCTGGGAATGCTGGCGGCGGCGATCGGCATCGGGAGGATCGCATGAAGGGCCTGTCGTGGCTCGGCATCGTCCGGCTCGGGCTGGTCCAAGCCGCCATCGGTGCCCTGACCGTCCTGATGACGACGACCCTCAACCGCATCATGGTCGTCGAATATCATCTGGCGGTCACCGTGCCGGCCGCGCTCGTCGCGTGGCACTACGCGGTGCAGCTGACGCGGGCGCGGTGGGGGCACGGCTCGGACGGCGGACAACGGACGCCGTGGATCGTCGGCGGCATGGCGCTGCTCGCCGCGGGCGCGCTGCTGGCGACGCTGGCGACGACCTGGTCGCGGACGAGTCCGGCGGCGGCTGTCGGACTGGCGGTCGTCGCCTTCACCCTGGTCGGTGTCGGTGTCGGAGCGGCGGGCACGTCGCTCCTCGCCCTGCTCGCCGGCGCAGTCGCGCCGGCGCGGCGGCCGGCGGCGGCGGCGATCGCCTGGGTAATGCTGATCGTTGGCTTCGTTGTGACGACGGCGGTCGTCGGCCGCCTGCTCGATCCCTTCACGCCGACGCGACTGCTGACGATCGTCGCCGGGGTGGGCGCAACCGCCATTGCCGTGACCGCTGGTGCGCTGATCGGCGTCGAGCGCGGCGTCGCAGCCGAGTCCGCGCCGCGCGTGCCGTTCCTGACCGCGCTGCGCGGCATCGCCGACGATCCCGCCGCGCGGCACTTCACCCTGTTCATCGCCGTGTCGATGGTCGCCTACAGCACGCAGGAGCTGATCGTCGAGCCGATGGCCGGGCTATTGTTCGGCATGAGCCCGGGCGAATCGACCCGGCTCGCGTCGCTGCAGCACGGCGGCGCGCTGATCGGCATGGTCGCCGTCGGGCTGGGCGGCACGCTGTTCGCGCGCAGCCGCGGCTGGCTGCGCGCGACGACGGTCGCCGGCTGCGTCGGCGCGGCGGCGGCACTGGCATTGCTTGCGGCGGCGGCGGCAGGCACCGGCGTGCCACTACGCCCGGCGGTCGCTGCCCTCGGCTTTGCCTGCGGCGTCTTCACGGTCGGCGCGGTCGGCTCGATGATGGCGCTGGCCGGCGGCGGTGGGCCAGGGCGCGAGGGCGTGCGCATGGGCGTCTGGGGCGCGGCGCAGGCGATCGCCTTTGCCGTCGGCGGCTTCGCCGGAGCGGCCGGCGTCGACCTCGGCCGCCGCGTCGCCGCGCCGGAAACCGCGTTCGCCATCGTCTTCGGGATCGAGGCGCTGCTGTTCCTCGTCGCCGCCGCACTCGCCTTGCGCGCGGTGCAGCCCGTTGTCACCCTCCAGCCTGCCAGGGGATAGAAGATGACCGACATCGTCGATTGCGTCGTCGTCGGCGGCGGCCCGTCGGGGGCCACGGCCGCCATGGACCTCGCTCGCGCCGGACGCTCGGTCGTGCTGCTCGACCGCGCCGGACGGATCAAGCCGTGCGGTGGCGCGATCCCGCCGCGGCTGATGCGCGACTTCGCCGTGCCTGAATCGGTGCTGGTCGGCCACGCCACCGCCGCGCGGATGGTCGCCCCGTCGAACCGCGCCGTCGATATGCCGATCGAGGGCGGCTTCGTCGGCATGGTCGATCGCGGCGCGTTCGACGAATGGCTGCGGAACCGCGCCGCCCTCGCCGGGGCGCGACGCGAAACGGGCACCTATGAGGCGATCGAGCGCGACCCCGACGGCACCACGGTCGTCGTCTATCGACCCAAGGGCGCGGCTCGCCACGCGGCGCTGCAGCGGCTGAGGACGCGCAGTGTCATCGGTGCCGACGGCGCGCGCTCGGGCGTCGCCCGCGCCACGCTCAAGAGGGCTGAACGGACGCCGTGCGTCTTTGCCTATCATGAGGTCATCGCCACCCCGCCGGCGACCGACCGCGAGCGCTGCGACATCTATTACCAGGGCCATCTGTCGCCCGACTTCTACGCGTGGATCTTCCCGCATGGCGACCAGACCAGCGTCGGCGTCGGCAGCGCCAACAAGGGCTTCAGCCTGAAGGACGCGGTCGCCCGGCTGCGCGCCGACACCGGGCTCGACGCCGCCGCGACGATCCGTGTCGAGGGCGCGCCGATCCCATTGAAGCCGCTCAAGAAGTGGGACAACGGCCGCGACGTCGTCGTCGCCGGCGATGCGGCGGGCGTCGTCGCGCCGGCGTCGGGCGAGGGCATCTACTACGCCATGACCGCCGGGCGCGAAGCGGCGACATCGGTCGACGAGTTCCTGCAAACTGGCAACCCCAAGGCGCTGGCGGGCGCTCGCCGGCGCTTCATGAAGGCGCACGGGCGCGTCTTCTGGATCCTGGGGATGATGCAGCACTTCTGGTACCGCAACGACCGCCGCCGCGAGCGCTTCGTGAGCATCTGCCGGGATCCGGACGTGCAGGCCCTGACCTGGCAGGCCTACATGAACAAGGAGCTGGTCCGTGCTCGGCCCGCCGCCCACCTCCGGATCTTCTTCAAG
>JAFARM010000009.1 GCA_019245455.1 Sphingomonadaceae bacterium
TTATGCCGCGCGCGGGCGGGCGGACGGGTTCAGCGGCATGATGGCGCTCCACCCGAAGCAGATCGCCGCGATCCACGCCGGCTTCGCCCCGAACGACGCCGAGGTCGCCGCCGCCGAGCGCATCGTCGCGGCGTTCGCGGCGGCTCCCGGCGCGGGCGCGCTGTCGGTCGACGGGCGGATGGTCGACGCGCCGCACCTCGCCGCGGCGAAAGCGGTTCTCGCCCGCCGCTAGCGCCGCCGGCTCGCCAGCACCGCCAGCGCCAGGTCGGCCGTCACGTTCGTCACCGTGTAGAAGATGTCGGGCACCAGATCGACCGCAAGGAACAGCGGCAGCAGCGTCGCCGGCAGCCCGGCGGCGATGACCGGCGGCGCGTAGGCGGCGAAGAACGTCGTCTGGTTCGGCAGCCCGGCGATGACGAAGGTGCCGACCACCGCCAGCGCCACCGTCGAGGCGAGCGCGCCCGGCCCGAGCGCGACGCCGTTCAGGTGCGCGACCGTCAGCGTGACGACGACGATCGACGCCGGTGCGGCCAGGCGGAACAGGGCGACGGCGAGCGGCAGGACGACGCCGGCGCGCTCGGAATCGGCTCCGGCATCGCGCGCGGCCGCGATCATCGCCGGCAGCGCGGCGAGCGACGAGCGCGTCCCCGCCGCGATCGCCTGCGGCGTGACTGCCGCGCGGGCGAAGGTGCCGACGCGGCCGCCGGTCAGCGCGACGACCGCGTACATCGCGACCCCCAGCGCTACCGTCACCGCGATCTGCGTGCCGATATAGCCGGCCAGCGCCGCGCCGATGCCCGCGCCGAGCTGCTCGCCGAGCGTGAAGCTCAGCGCCAGGACGCCGAGCGGCGCGAGGTCCAGGATCCAGCCGACGACGACCAGCATCGCCCCCGCCAGCCCGTCCAATGCGGCGAGGAAGGGGGCGGCGCGCTCGCCCGCGCGCGTGGCGGCGAGGCCGAGGACGGCGGCGAACAGCGCCAGCGGCGCGATCGCGCCGCTCGCCGCCGCGGCGACGAGGTTGGGGGCGATCAGCCCGCGGATCGCCGCCGCCGCGCCCGGCACGCCGTGACCTGCCGCATCCGCGGGATGGTCAGGGGAAAGCGCATGAAGGGGCGCGAGGAACGGCGGCGCGACGACCGCGGCGAAGATCGCCGACAGCAGCAGCAGCCCGGCCATCCACGCCGCGCTCCGCGCCAGCGCCGGTGCCCCCGCCGTCGTCCGCACCGCGCCCGCGACCCCGGTGACGACGAGCGGCCCCACCAGCGGCAGGACGGTCAGCCGCAGGGCATGGAGCCAGAGCCCGCCGACGAGATCGGCGGTTGACGATACTGCCGGGCTCGCGCCCCGCACCCACGCCCCCGCCGCCGCCCCGACGGCCAGCGCGGCGAGCGTCAGTCCGCCGATCGCGCGCCTCACGCCGCGACGCGGCTCACAGGCCGGATCACCTGGGCGGAAAAGCGTTCCATTTCCTCGGCTTGCGGGCTCATCTGGAGGAGGAGGAGGTCGACGCCGGCCGCCTCGAACGCGGCGATGCGCGCGCCCACGTGCTCGGGCGTGCCGATCAGCCCGGGGCGCAGGCCGCGGTTGGTCACCGAATATTCGCGGACCTTCAGCTCCCGCTCGAGCTGCGTGCCCTTGAGCCATTGGTCGAAATTGTCGAAGCCCGGCGGCAGGCGGTCGCCCATGTCGGTGATGCGGGCGAGCTCCGCCTCCGCCTCGCGCGCGCTGTCGCGGACGATGGCGTAGGCGGCCATGCCGAACACCATCGGCGGCAGGCCGAGCCGCTCCCGCCGCGCGCGCATATCGTTGATCTTGGCCGCGATTATCACCGGTTCGTCGCCGTGCATGACGTACGCGTCGCAATGCGCGGCGATCATCGCCTTCGCCGCCTCGCTCTCGCCGCCGGCGTAGCGCAGTGGCTTGGCCGTCGGCTTCGGCGAGCAGATCGCGCCGACGGTGGCGTAATAGCGGCCGGAGAAAGTTAAACGATCGTGTGACCAAAGCCCTTCAACCACTTGCAACCACTCGGTGGTGCGGGCGTAGCGGTCGTCGTGTTCGTCGAACTGCAGCCCGTACTGCCGCGCCTCCTCGGCCCACCACGACGAGACGACGTTGAGGCTGAGCCGCCCGCCCGCGATTTGCTGAATGTTCGCCGCCGCCTTGGCGAACAGCGCCGGGTTGTGGAAGTTGGGGCGGACGGCGACCATCAGCTCGAGCCGCTTCGTCACCGCCGCCAGCGCCGCCGCCGTCGACCAGGCGTCGAGCGCGGGCGCGTCCATCCCCTTGACATCGTTGAGGTTGAGCTCGGCGATCAGCGTCAGGTCATAGCCGATCGCCTCCGCCCGCTGGCACAGCGCGCGAGTATAGTCCCACGTCGCCGCCATGCCCTCGTCAGGCACGTTCCGCAGCCAGCCGCCGAACACGGGGGCCCAGAAGCCGTAGCGCATCGTCATCCCTTCACCTCGCGGATCGTCTGTTCGAGATGGTCCACCAGCCGCTCGTGCGGGTCCCAGCCGAGGACTTCAAGTGGCTTGGCAACGAAGTTCGACAGGGCGTTGATATCGTAGATCCTGGCCACGCCGTCGCGATCGTCTACCATCACCTCGATGCCGCCGAGATCGAGGTGCGCGGCAGCAGCGAGTCGCTCCGCCGCGCGAATCCAAGCAGGCGGGGGGTCACGGCGCGTCATCGTCACCCCGCTCCCCGGAACGACGCAGGCATCGGCCGGGCACAGGTCGAAGGCGTCGGCCGGGCTGGCGATGTCGATCGCGTAAAGGAACTTGCCCGCCAGCGTCTCCAGCCGCGTGACGATGCCGCCCCGCGCCGGCACGTACTCCTGGACCAGCAGCACGCGGTCGATGCTGTCGGGCACGCTGCCGTCGGCGATGGACGCCGCCAGCTCCGCGGCGCTGGCATAGCGGGCGATGCCCGCGCCCGAGCCGCCGATGTTGGCCTTGACCATCACCGGAAAGCCGATCGCCTCTGCGGCCGCCGGCAGGTCGGCGGGGCGGTGGACGACGCGGGTGCGCGGCACGCCGAGGCCAAGCCCGGCGCTCAGCGACAGCTGACGCGCCTTCGAACTGTCGACCGCGATCGTCGCCGCGCCGTTCAGCACGCGCGCGCCCCGCGCCTCCCAATGAGCAAGCAGCGCCTCGGCGTAGAAGATCGGGTGGTCGGCCGCTCGCAGGAAGCTCGACATGGCGACGCGGCTCAGCACGACCGGCGCGGGCGGCCCGGCCTCGGGGTCGAAGGCGTGGCCGTCGAGGTGGAGCGCGGCATAGTTGACCCCGCGCCGGTCGAGCGCGGCGAACAGCGGCGCGAACCAGGCGGGGTGTTCGTAGAGGACGGCGAGATCGGGCATCCGGCCCTCCTAGCGCGCCGTCGCGGGCGCGTCAGTCGCCAACTTCGACGCGACGCCCAAGCTGAGCTTTAGCTCCGGCCGAACGGGCGCGTCCGCGATATTGCGGTTGCGAGAGGGCTCTGGCTTCGTCATCGTCCGCTCATTCGAGGGGGACGGCAACATGGTGACACGGCGGCGGCTGCTGACCCGGCTGGGGATGCTCGGCGGCTTGGGCGCGACCTTCGGGGCGATGCAGGTGCTCGGGCTGAACGGCGCGCGCGCGGCCGAGGCGATGGTGCCGCTGCCGCCGGGCGCGGGGCGGCACGTCGTCGTCCTCGGTGCCGGCATCAGCGGGCTGACCGCCGCCTATGAACTCGAACAGGCGGGGTACCGCGTCACCCTGCTCGAGGCGCGCGACCGCGTCGGCGGACGGGCGTGGACGATCCGGGGCAACGACCGGATCGAGATGATCGGCGAGCCGGCGCAGACCGCCAGCTTCTCGCCGGGCATCTACATGAACGCCGGCCCGGCGCGCATCCCCAGCTTCCACACCGGCCTGCTCGGCTATTGCGACAGGTTCGGCGTGCCGCTCGAGGTCGAGGTCAATTCGAGCCGCTCGGCCTACGTCATGGCGGCGGACGGGACGAAGATTCGCCAGCGCGTCGCGGTCAACGATCTGCGGGGCCACATCGCCGAGCTGCTGGCCAAGGCGCTCAACCAGGGCGCGCTCGACCAGGCCGTGACCCCGGCGGACAAGGCGCGGCTGCTGCCGTTCCTCAAGTTCTACGGCGACCTCGGCGATGACGGCCGCTTCACCGGCACGGCACGGTCGGGTGAGGTGCGCGACGGCGTCGCCGGCGTGACCATGGCCAAGCCGCTGACGGCGCTGCCGCTCGAGCAGCTGCTGGCGAACGAGCAGCTGCCGCTCGCGCTGTTCGAGGACTTCCTGCCGATGCAGGCGACGATGGTCGAGCCGGTCGGCGGCATGGACCGCATCCACGCCGCCTTCGACCGCAACCTGAAGCATCCGGCGATTCGCGGGGCCGAGGTCGTGCGCATCCGCCAGAGCGAGGCCGGCGTCGGTGTCGACTGGCGCGACCGCAAGTCGGGCGCAATGCACAGCGTCGCCGCCGACTATATGGTCTGCACTATCCCGTTCGGCGTGCTGAAGGACATCGCCGCCGACTTCGCGCCCGCGACCAAGGCGGCGATCGCCGGCGTCCAGTACGACGAATCGTGCAAGGTCGCCTTCGAGGCACCGCGCTTCTGGGAGCAAGACCAGATCTACGGCGGCATCTCCTTCGTCGGCGGCCAGACATCGCTCGTGTGGTACCCCTCGTCCGGCCTGCACACGCCGCGTGGGATGCTGCTCGCCTGCTACAACAACGGCGCCGACGCGGTCGCCTTCGCCAAGCGCCCGATCGGGGAGCAGATCGCGGTCTCGCGCGGCGTCGTCGAGCGGCTGCACCCCGGTCACGGCCGCGACCTTGCCGGCGGGATCGCCGTCAACTGGCGCAAGGTTCCCTTCAGCCTGGGGCCGTGGCCCGACTACAACCCTGGCGGCCCGATCCCGGCCGCGATCGAGCCGCCGATCGACACGCCGGGCTTCCGCCACCTGCTCGAGCCCGATGGCCGCGTCTGGTTCGCCGGCTCGGCCTTGAGCCAGACGCCGGGGTGGCAGGAGGGGGGCATCGCCTCGGCGCGTGCGCAGATCGCCAAGCTGGCGGCGCGGGCGGCGGCCGAGCCGGTGCGCGCGGCGGCATGAGCGACGTCACGCTCCGCGCGGCGGTGCCCGCCGACGTGCCCGCGCTCGAGGCGCTGATCGCCGCCTCGGCGCGCGCGCTGGGGCGCGGCTTCTACACCGATGCCGAAACCGAGGCAGCCATCACCCATGTCTTCGGCGTCGACTCGGCGCTTGTCGCCGACGGCAGCTATTTCGTCGCGGAGGTGGACGGCGCGCTCGCCGGCTGCGGCGGGTGGAGCGCGCGGCGGACGCTGTTCGGCGGCGACCGCTTCGCCGGGCGCGAGGACGATTGGCTCGATCCGGCGACCGACGCTGCGCGCATTCGCGCCTTCTTCGTCGCGCCCGCGTTCGCGCGGCGGGGAGTCGGTCGAGCGATCCTCACCGCCTGTGAAGAAGCGGCGCGCGCTGCGGGCTTTCGCACCGCTGCCTTGATGGCGACGCTTCCGGGCGTCCCGTTCTACGCCGCGAGCGGCTATGTCGCCGGCGGCGGCTCCGTCTTCCACGACTGCGGCGGCATCCGCGTACGCTTTGTGCCGATGACGCGCCCGTTGTTGCAATAGAGTGACAGCCGCGCGGCTTTCATCGTCGTATCCGGACTCCGTTGTTGCACTGCGGTGAACGCCGGACGAAGCTTGCCGGGTGGCAGTCGAGCGCCGGCGGGGATGGCCGGCCGCGCGGCGGCAAGAACCGCGGCAACGTCCGCATCACGGGGGAATACCGATGACGGCAGCGAAGACGATCCTGATCGCCAGCCTTCTCGCTTCGACAATG
>JAFARM010000111.1 GCA_019245455.1 Sphingomonadaceae bacterium
CATTGTCCGGGTTCGACACCGCGCCGACCGTCGCCATGCAGTTCGAGTGGACGTAGCGCTGCTCACCCGAGTTGAGGCGGATGATGACCATGCCGCGGTCGCGCCCGACGACCTGCACAAAGGTGCCCGCCGCGCGCGCCAGCTGGCCACCTTTGCCGGGCTTCAGCTCGACGTTGTGGACGATGGTGCCGACCGGCATCTGGCCGATCTCCATCGCGTTGCCCGGCTTGACGTCGACCTTCTTGCCCGCAGTGACGGTGTCGCCGACGGCGAGACGCTGCGGCGCGAGGATGTAGGCCTGCTTGCCGTCCGGGTACTTGACCAGCGCGATGAACGCCGAGCGGTTGGGATCATACTCGATCCGCTCGACCGTCGCCGCCACGTCCCACACGCGCCGCTTGAAGTCGACGATGCGGTACAGCTGCTTGTGCCCGCCGGCGATGCCGCGCGCGGTGGCATGGCCCATGTTGTTGCGGCCGCCGGTCTTGCGCAGACCCTCGGTCAGCGCCTTGACCGGACGCCCCTTGAACAGGCCCGAGCGGTCGACCAGGATCAGGCCGCGCTGGCCCGGCGAGGTCGGGTTATACTGCTTCAGCGCCATGTCAGATCCCCGTCGTCACGTCGATGCGATCGCCTTCGGCAAGCGTCACGACGGCCTTCTTCTCGTCGCTGCGGGTATAGGGCTTGCCGCGCCAGCGCTTGTTCTTGCCCTTCTGCACCATCGTGTTGACGGCGAGCACGCGGACGTTGAACAGCGCCTCGACCGCCGCCTTGATCTCCGGCTTCGAGCTGTCCTTGGCGACCTTGAACACGACCTGGTTGAACTCGCTGACCAGCGTCGACTTCTCGGTGATGACCGGCTTCACGACGACGTCGTAATGCTTGAGGTCGATTCCGGCGGGTTGCGGCTTAGCCATTGACGCGCGCCTCCAGGGCAGCGACGGCGGCGCGGGTCAGCACCAGCGTGTCGTGGTTGAGGATGTCGTAGACGTTCGCGCCGATCGCCGGGAGGATGTCGATCTTGGCGAGGTTGGCGCAGGCGCGGCCGAACTCGGCATTGGCGGTGGCGCCGTCGACGAACAGCCCGTTGGTGACACCGAGGCCGGCGAGGCGGCTGAGCAGGGTCTTCGTCTTGGCCTCGCCGAGCGCGAGGTCCTCGACGACGATCAGCTTGCCCTCGGCAGCCTTGACCGACAGCGCCGTGGCGAGGCCGAGGCGGCGGATCTTCTTGTTGAGGCCGGGGTCGAAGTCGCGGACGCGCGGGCCGTGCGCCTTGCCGCCGCCGATGAACTGCGGCGCAGCGCGGTTGCCGTGGCGGGCGGTGCCGCCACCCTTCTGGTTGCCGAGCTTCTTACCCGTGCGGGCGACGTCGGAGCGCTGGCGGGCGGCGCGGGCGGTGCCGCGGCGCTTCTCCAGCTGCCACGTGACGACGCGGTGGAGGATATCCACGCGCGGCGGCAGGGCGAAGACGGCGTCGCTGACGTCGATCTCGCCGGCATCGGCCGCGTCGAGGGTCTTGACGGAAAGCTTCATGGCTCAGCCCTGCGCTTGCGTTTCGTCGCCGGTACCGGCGTCGTTGGCAGCGGCCTTGACCGCCGTCGGATAGGGCGCATCGGCGTGGCGCAGACGCTTGACGGCGTCGCGCACGAGCAGCCAACCGCCCTTGTGCCCGGGCACCGAGCCCTTGACGAAGATGAGGCCGCGCGCGGCGTCGGTCGAGACGACCTCGAGATTCTGCTGCGTGCGCTGGCGGTCACCCATGTGGCCCGCCATCTTCTTGTTCTTGAACACTTTGCCCGGATCCTGGCGCTGGCCGGTCGAACCGAGCGAACGGTGCGAGATCGACACGCCGTGCGTCGCGCGCAGACCGCCGAAGCCCCAGCGCTTCATACCGCCCTGGAAGCCCTTGCCCACCGTGTCGCCGGTGATATCGACGAGCTGCCCGGCGACGAAGTGGTCGGCCGACAGCGTCGCGCCGGCCTCGAGGAGAGCATCCTCGGCGACGCGGAACTCGGCGACGTGCGCCTTCGGCTCAACCTCGGCGGCGGCGAAGTGACCGCGCTCGGGCTTGGTCGTGTTCTTGGCCTTCTTGGCCCCGGCCCCGAGCTGTACGGCGGTATAGCCATCGCGCTCGGCCGTCTTCTGGGCGACGACCTGGCAGCCTTCCAGGCTAAGAACGGTCACCGGCACGTGCCGGCCGTCGTCCTGAAACAGGCGGGTCATCCCCATCTTCTTCGCGATCACGCCACTGCGCATGATCCAATCCTTTCCTGTCAGAGGCCGCCCAAGGCGGCTTGATCCCTAGAAGTTCGCTCCGCGTCTTTCCGTCTCGTCTCAGCCCTGCAGCTTGATCTCCACGTCGACCCCGGCGGCAAGGTCGAGCTTCATCAGCGCGTCGACCGTCTGCGGCGTCGGGTCGACGATGTCGAGGAGCCGCTTGTACGTCCGCACCTCGAACTGCTCGCGGCTCTTCTTGTCGACGTGCGGCGAGCGGTTGACGGTGAAGCGCTCGAACCGCGTCGGCAGCGGGATCGGGCCGCGGATGGCGGCACCGGTGCGCTTCGCCGTATCGGCGATCTCCCCCGTTGCCATGTCGAGGACACGGTGATCGAAGGCCTTCAGCCGGATACGGATGTTCTGCGTGTCCATGTCAACCGATCGTCAAAACAAGAAAAAGGCCCGGAACGAACCGGGCCGCTACTCACCGAATCAACGGGAGAGCGGCCCTATACGCTTACTTGCTGATCGACGCAACCACGCCCGAGCCGACCGTGCGGCCGCCCTCGCGGATGGCGAAGCGGAGGCCGGTGTCCATCGCGATCGGCGCGATCAGCTTGACGCCCAGCTCGACGTTGTCGCCCGGCATGACCATCTCGGTGCCCTCGGGCAGCTCGACAGTACCGGTGACGTCGGTCGTGCGGAAGTAGAACTGCGGGCGATAGTTGGCGAAGAACGGCGTGTGCCGGCCGCCCTCGTCCTTCGAGAGCACGTAGACCTCGGCGTTGAACTGCGTGTGCGGCGTGATCGAACCGGGCTTCGCGAGCACCTGGCCGCGCTCGACCTCTTCGCGCTTGACACCGCGGAGCAGTGCGCCCGCGTTGTCGCCTGC
>JAFARM010000018.1 GCA_019245455.1 Sphingomonadaceae bacterium
CATGGATGATGAAGATGCTTTTAACCGCAAGCACAGCGTGCGGTCGAGCGGCGACCTTGCTGTCGTAACGGCCGTGTAACACCGGGAGCGTGCGTGGAAAAGGTGCTTGTTACCGGCGGGGCCGGCTTCATCGGCCGCTTCGTTACCCAGGAGTTGTTGCGCAGGGGCAACGAAGTCCGTGTCCTCGACAGTCTGATCGACCAGGTCCACGGCGTCACCGACGGGGCGGCGATGCTGAGCCCGGAGGTCGAGCTGATCCGCGGTGATGTCCGCGACAAGGCCGCCGTCACGCGCGCGCTCGCCGAGATCGACAGCGTCGTCCACCTCGCCGCCGAGGTCGGGGTCGGCCAGTCGATGTACGAGGTTGTCCGCTACACCGACACCAACGACGTCGGCACGGCGACCCTGTTCGAGGCGTTGATCGACCGTCCCGTCCGCCGCGTCGTCACGGCGAGCTCGATGAGCATCTACGGCGAGGGCCTGTACCGCGACGCCGACGGTGCCCTCGTCCAGGACGCCGCCCGCCCCAATCTGTGCGACGGCCTCGCCAACTGGGATCCGGTCGATGCCAAGGGCCGGCCTCTGGTGCCGGTGGCGACGCCCGAGTGGAAGGCGCCGGCGCTGTCGTCGATCTATGCGCTCAATAAATACGTCCAGGAGCGCACCACCCACATCATGGCCGCGCCTTATGGCATGGAGAGCGTCTGCCTGCGTCTGTTCAACGTCTATGGCCCGGGACAGGCGCTGTCGAACCCGTACACGGGCGTGCTGGCGATCTTCGCCTCGCGGCTCTTGAACGGCCAGCAGCCGATGATCTTCGAGGACGGCGAGCAGCGGCGCGACTTCGTCCATGTGTCCGATGTCGCCCGCGCCTTCGCCGACGCGCTGACCCTGCCGCAGGCGGCGGGGGGGACGTTCAACATCGGTTCGGGGCACGATCGCAGCGTGTCGGAGGTGGCGACCGAGCTTGCTCGCGCCATGGGCAAGAACGACCTGACCCCGGAGATCGTCGGCAAGGCGCGGATCGGCGACATCCGCCACTGCTTCTGCGACACCAGCCTCGCCGCCGAGCGGCTGGGATTCCGCGCGCGGGCCGACTTCGGCCGCGGATTGGCCGAACTCGCAGAGTGGGTGGCGCAGCAGAAGGCGGAGGACGGCGTCGCCAAGATGCGCGCCGAGCTGGAAGCGCGGGGGCTGGTCGCGTGAGCGCCGCCGCGACCGATCCGCGGCCGGTGCTGATCACGGGCGGGGCCGGGTTCATCGGCGCCAACCTCGCCGACGCGCTCGCCGCGGCGGGGCACCGGGTGATCGTCTACGATGCCCTGACGCGGCCCGGCGTCGCACGTAATCTCACGTGGCTCCAGTCGCGCCATGGCGAGCGCATCGAGCCGGTCGTCGCCGACATTCGCGACGGCGGCCGCGTCGCCGACTGCGCCGCGCGCGCGCAGGCGGTGTTCCACTTCGCCGCGCAGGTGGCGGTGACGACGAGCCTGACCGACCCGCGCGACGACTTCGAGGTCAACATCGCCGGCACGCTCGGCCTCCTGGAGGCACTGCGCACCCGCGCGCCGGCGACGCCGCTGATCTTCGCCTCGACCAACAAGGTCTATGGCGATCTCGGCGACATGGCGTTCAGCCTCGAGGGCGACGCCTATGTCCCCGACGATCCCGCGCTGGCGGCGAACGGCGTCGGCGAGGACCGGCCGCTCGACTTCCACACGCCCTATGGCTGCTCGAAGGGCGCGGCCGACCAGTACGTGCTCGATTACGCCCGCAGCTTCGGGATGCGGACGGCGGTGCTGCGGATGAGCTGCATCTACGGCCAGCGGCAGATGGGGACCGAGGATCAGGGCTGGGTCGCCCACTTCCTGATCCGCGCGCTCGAGCGGCAGCCGATCACGCTGTACGGCGACGGCTGTCAGGTGCGCGACATCCTCGACGTGTCGGATGCGGTCGCCGCCTACCGCGCCGCCTGGAGCCGGATCGAAACGGTCGGCGGCCGCGCGTTCAACCTGGGTGGCGGCCCAGCCAACGCCGTCAGCCTGCGCCGCCTGCTCGGCCATATCGGCGCGCTGCTCGGGCGGCCGGTCGAGGTCGACTATGCCGACTGGCGCGCGGGCGACCAGCGCTACTTCGTCGCCGACACGCGTGCCGCCACTGCCGCGCTCGGCCTTGGCGCGCGGGTGCCGTGGCGCGACGGCGTCGCCCGCCTCGCGCACTGGCTGGCGGCCGAGCGCGGCCTGCCGCTGGCCCGCGACGCCGCCGAATGATGCGTCGGCGCCTGCTGCTGACGGCCGACGCGATCGGCGGGGTGTGGACCTATGCCCTCGACCTCGCCGCCGCGCTGATCCCGCTCGGCTGGGAAGCGGTCGTGGCGCTGCTCGGTCCCGCCGCCGACGCCGGACAGCGCGCAGCGGCGGCGCGTGCCGGGGTGAAGCTGGTCGACACCGGGCTGCCGCTCGACTGGCTCGCGGCCGACGCCGCCGAGGCGCGGCGTACGGCGGCCGCGCTCGGCCGGCTGGCGCGGCGCGAGCGCGTCGATCTCGTCCAGGTCAACCAGCCGGCGCTCGCCGGGTGCGACGCTGGCGTCCCGGTCATCGCCGCCATCCACAGCTGCGTCGCGACATGGTGGGCAGCGGTGCGCAGCGGGCCGCTGCCCGACGGCTTCGGGTGGCAGGCGGCGCTGACCCGCGACGGGCTCGCGGCCGCCGACGCCGTCGTCACGCCGACCGCCGCCTTCGCCGGGGCGGTACGGGCGGCCTACGGCGTCGCCGCGCACGTCGTCGCCAACGGCCGCCGCCCTGCGGGCACGCCGCCGCGGCCGATGACCGACACCGTCCTGACCGCGGGACGACTGTGGGACGAGGGCAAGGATACAGCGACGCTCGACCGCGCGGCGGGGCGGCTGGCGGTCCCCTTCCTCGCCGCGGGGCCGCTTGTTGGGCCGCAGGGCGACGTCTTCACGCCGGGCAACCTGCACGCGCTCGGCCGGCTCGATGCCGGCGGGCTCGCCGCGCGGCTGGCGGCGCGGCCGGTGTTCGCCAGCGCTGCGGTGTACGAGCCGTTCGGCCTCGCCGTGCTCGAGGCGGCGCAGGCCGGGTGCGCGCTGGTGCTGTCGGACATCGCCACCCACCGCGAGCTGTGGGACGGCGCGGCGGTTTTCGTGCGGCCGGGCGACGACGCCGGCTTCGCGACGGCGATCGCGAGGCTGATCGGCGACGCGGCGGCACGGCGAGCGGCGGGGACGCGCGCCGCCGAGCGCGCGGCGCGGTTCACGGCCGGCGCGATGGCGGACGGCATGGCGGCGGTTTATCGCGCCGCATCCGGCCACCCGGTCGTGGCGCGCGGCCCCGCGAGGGCGGCGGCGTGAAAATCGCCTACTTCACCCACTCGCTGCGGTCGTGCTGGAACCACGGCAATGCGCATTTCGTGCGCGGCGTGCTGGGTGCGCTCGTCGCGCGGGGACACGACGTGCGGGCGCTCGAGCCGGCGGGGAACTGGAGCCTGACCAACCTGCTCGCCGACGCCGGGGAGGCGGGGCTCGACGCGTGGCGCGCGGCGTATCCGGAGCTGGGAGTGACCGAGTACCTTCTTTCTCCCTCCCCCCCCGATGCGGAGCATCGGAGAGCGGAAGGCGTTAGAGGGTCGCAAGGCGCTTCTCCCTCCCCCCCCGTGAGCGCAGCGAACGGAGAGCGGGGAGGGCCGGGGTGGGGGAACGCCGCTCCGGACGGTAACTGCGGCCCTGGCGGAGGCTCCCCCACCCCAGCCCTCCCCGCTCTCCGACGCTTCGCGTCGGGGGGGGAGGGAGATGCTACCCTCGACCCCGTTGCCCTCATCGCCAACGCCGACCTCGTCATCGTCCACGAATGGAACGATCCCGCCCTCGTCGCTTCCCTCGGCCGCGCGCGCGCGCGCGGCGGGCGCTTCACCCTGCTGTTCCACGACACCCACCACCGCGCGGTCAGCGACCCGGACGCGATCCGCGCCTTCGACCTGTCGGGCTATGACGGCGTGCTCGCGTTCGGCGAGGCGCTGAGCGAGGTCTATCGCCGCTGGGGCTGGGGCGCGCGGGTGTGGACGTGGCACGAGGCAGCCGACGTCCGCCGCTTTCACCCGCCAGCGGTCGAAGGCGCGCGCGCCGGCCTCGTCTGGATCGGCAACTGGGGCGACGGCGAGCGGACGGCGGAGCTGGAAACGTTTCTTCTCGCCCCCGCGCGCGCGGCCGGCCTGACGCTCGATATCTACGGCGTCCGTTATCCGGCCGAGGCGCAGGCGATGGTCGCCGACTACGGGGCACGCTACGGCGGCTGGCTGGCGAACGCCGCCGCGCCGGGCGTGTTCGCGCGGCACCTCGCCACTGTGCACGTCCCGCGGCGGTTCTACACGACGCTGCTGCCCGGCATCCCGACGATCCGCGTGTTCGAGGCGCTCGCCTGCGGAATCCCGCTGGTGTCGGCCCCGTGGGACGATGCCGAGCGGCTGTTCCGCCCCGGCGATTACCTGACCGCCGCCGACGGCGCGGCGATGACGCGGCAGCTGGCCGCGCTGCGCGACGACCTTGCCCTCCGCGCTGCCACCGCCGCCGCCGGGCTGGAGACGATCCTGGCGCGGCACACCTGCGACCACCGCGCCGACGAGCTGCTGGCGATCGTCGCGTCGCTCCGCACTCCCGCAAGGAACGTGGCATGAGGATCGCCTTCTACGGATCGAGCCTGGTGTCGTCCTACTGGAACGGCGCGGCAACCTATTACCGCGGCGTCCTCGCCGAGCTGGCCCGGCGCGGGCATGCGATCACCTTCTACGAGCCCGACGCCTTCGACCGGCAACAGCACCGTGACATCGACGCGCCCGACTGGTGCCGCTCGGTCGTCTACCCGGCGACGGCGGACGGGCTGGCGGGCGTCCTCGCCGAGGCAGGCGCGGCCGATGTCGTGGTCAAGGCGAGTGGCGTCGGCGTATTCGACCGCGAGCT